>JALOOS010000016.1 GCA_025454275.1 Desulfobacterales bacterium
GCTGGGGTATACGGTGGCGACCGCCGCCAGCGGCGAGGAGGCCCTGGACCACCTGCGGCGGCAACCGGTCGACCTGGTCGTCCTCGACATGATCATGGATCCGGGAATCGACGGCCTGGAAACCTACCGCCGCATTCAGGCCGTGAGGCCCGGCCAGAAAACCATCATCGCGAGCGGTTA
Source organism: Desulfobacterales bacterium (assembly GCA_025454275.1). GTDB lineage: Bacteria > Desulfobacterota > Desulfobacteria > Desulfobacterales > SpSt-501 > SpSt-501. Next base: position 181 of record JALOOS010000016.1, read on the forward strand.
CTCCGAATCGGCCCGGGTGCGGGAGGCCCAGCGCCTGGGCGCCGGGAGCTATGTCCGCAAACCCTATCTGCTGGAGACCTTTGGACGGGCGGTGAGAGCAGAGTTGGACCGGGCGGGATAGGTTGCGGCGATCGGCCGATCACAGGGGCCGGCACGCGCCGGGAGCGGGTGGGGATCTACCGCTGTTTGAGCATGCCGTAGAAAGCCCGGGGCGAGAGGAAGCTGAATTCGTAGCGGGCGAAGCTCACCCTGGCCCCGTCCTGGAGCTTGACCGGACGGCCCTCCAGCCGCTCGCCGTTCAGGGTGGTCCCGTTGGTGGACCCGCAGTCCTTCAGCAGATACTCTTCGCCGCGGACCTCGATCAGCGCATGCCGCTTGGAAATGGCATAGTCCGGGATGACGAAATCGTTGGAGTCAATGCGGCCGATGGAGAACAGCGTGCCGGCCGAGGGCGCAAACTCGCCTTTCACCAGGGGGTAGACCGCGTGCCGCAGGCTCTCCGAGGCCGAAGCGCCCTCATCGCCCTCTTCGATCGGCTCGAAGAGAACGGTGCGGTTCAGCTCGCGGGGGGCGGCTGCGGCGGAGGCAGCCAAACTGCCGAGGTGGATCCCCGAACCGGCAAGGACCGGCCGCTGAATGAAACGGATGAAGTCCTCCTCGCCGACGGCAGCGGCCATGCGCTGAAGCAGCGGCAGGGCGACCCGCCCCGATGAATTGATCAGCGTGGCCACACCGCCGCTCGGCGCCGCCGGGCTTTGCCCGCCGGCCGCCGGCCGAACGGCGGCCGGCGCGTTGCGCCCGGTCAATTTCGCAAAGGCTTTGGTCAGCATGAACCGCTCGTCCCTTCATTCCCCCACCGGCGGCCGGCCTTGAACCGAAACGGCGGCGATCGCGGTGCCGGGGCCGTTTGACTCATCGGATACGGCCCGATATGATTCCGGCCTATGAACACCTATCGGCCGTCCGGCCGAAAACTTGAGCCTCCGGCGGCCGCCGCCGGGGCAACTTAAGGGCATGATCCGACTTCTGCTCAACATCCTTCTGATTCTCACCGTATTTCTCGCTTGTTTCCTCGAAGAGGCCCTTCTCTCCTTCCGGCCTCCCCGGGCGGGGGAGCGGGCCCTGTTCAGCGCGAGGCTGCCCGCCGGGCCGACCGCCGACGCCGCGATCCTCTCCGGCCGGTGGGAACCCTCGGGCCCCTGGGTGCTCGCGGCCGGCGAGGCGATCATCCCGTTTTTGACGGTCATGAACGAAGAGGAGGTCCGCCGCATTGAAGCCGCCTATCCGAGCGACGGTGCGGCCGCCCGCCATTCGCCCTTTCTCCTCTTCACCATGATCTTCGTCGCCGCCTTCCTTGCCGTGTTCCGCGCCGCCCTGCCGCGGAGCCGCTCCCGGCGCAGCGGCTCCCAGAACCTGGTGCTGGCCCTTTTGATCCTGCACCTGCTCCTCATGAAGGCGCTCTTGCTGGTGACCCCGCTGCCCGCCTACATGCTCCCGTTCGGCCTGCTGCCGCTTCTCATGCTGGGGCTGAATCAGAGCCGCGCCCTCGCGGTGGGGGCCGCCGTGGCGGCGGCGATATTGTCGGCCCTTTTCGTGGATCCCGGCTTCACCAGCCTGATCGCCCTCCTGGTGGCCGGGTTGACGGCGGCGCTGGCGGCCAATCCGTTGAAGCGGACCGTCGACGCCATCCTGCCCGGCATCCTGATCGGCCTGGCCGGGGCCGCCGTCTTCGCGGTCGCGAACTTCCCGGCCTGGCAGGCCGTAGCCGAGAGCCCCATTGCGCTGTCCGGGGTCGACGCCCTTGCCACCCGGGAGGTGGTCGCACAAACGGCGCTGGCCTTCGTCGGGGCGTTCTCGGCGGCCCTCTTCGCCCCCCTGTTTCTGCCGCTGCTGCGGGCCACCCGCTACCTCTCCACGACGCTGAAGCTGCGGCGCTTTGCCGACCTGGACCATCCCACGCTGAGACGCCTGCTCAACGAGGCCCCGGGAACCTATCAGCACTCGCTCGGGGTGGCCCACCTGGCCCAGGCGGCCGGGGAGGCTACCGGCGCGGACTCGCTGTTGCTCCGCATCGGCGGCTACTATCACGACATCGGCAAAATCGTGACCCCGAGCGACTACATCGAAAACCAGTTCAACGAGCCCAATCCTCACGACCGCCTCCATCCGCTGGAAAGTGCCGGCCGCATCATCCGGCACGTCGGCAACGGTTCCCGGCTGGCCGCCGAATTCCAGCTTCCGAAAGCCGTGCTCGACTTGATCCCCCAGCATCACGGCACCCAACGGGTCGAATACTTCTACGACAAGGCCCTGAAAGGGGGGGCCGACCCGCCGGCCGGCGACGGCGACTTCCGCTACCCCGGCCCCAAACCCCAGAGCCTGGAGGCCGCCATCCTGATGATCGCCGATGCGGTGGAGGCTGCCGCCCGCACCCTCTCCGAACCGACCCGGGCCACCTTCGACCACCTGGTGCGCACGATCATCGTCAAGCGCATCGCCGACGGCCAATTCAGCGAGTGCGACGTGGACACCCGCGAGATCGAAAAGATCGCCAACGCCCTGGTCGACTCCCTGGAGGCCATTTTCCACTCCCGGGTCCCCTATCCGTGGCAAAAAGGTCAAGCGGCCTGAGCGGCCGCCTCATTAGGGCTTGCAGTGCGGCGGTAGCCCTGTTAAAGAGCCATCTTCTATGAACCGTGCGGCGGCCTCAAGGAGCCTTCGGGTCCGCCCGCGCCGCAGAAAGGACATGTCATGGCCCTGACATTGATGGAAGGCAACGAGGCCATCGCCCGCGGGGCGGTGGCCGCCGGCTGCCGCTTCTTTGCCGGCTACCCGATCACACCGGCCACCACCATCCTCAACCACATGCTGGCCATGCTGCCGCCGCTCGGAGGGGTCTGCGTCCAGGGCGAGGACGAGATCGCCTCCATCGGGCTGTGCATCGGGGCCTCCATGGCGGGCATGAAGGCGATGACCGCGACCTCCGGCCCCGGCATCAGCCTGTACAGCGAGCAGATCTCGTTTGCCGTCGGCAGCGAAATCCCCCTCGTGATCGTCGACATCCAGCGGCTCGGCCCCTCCACCGGCTCCGCCACCCGCGGGGCCGACGGGGATGTCCAGTTCCTGCGCTGGGGCAACAGCGGCGGGATGCCCGTGATCGTGCTCGCCCCGATCGATGTGCGCGACTGCTTCACCCTGACCGTTCAGGCCTTCAATCTGGCCGAACGCTACCGCTGCCCGGTCTTCATCGCCTCCAACAAGGAGATCGCCATGACCCGGGAGACGGTGCCGATCGAGGGGCTGAACCCCGGGGAGGTGGTCGAGCGGCGGCCGCCGCCGGCCGCGCAGCCCTTTCTGCCGTTTGAAACGGCGCCCGGCGAGGCGGTGCCGGGGTTTCTGCCCATCGGCGGTAAAACCCTCGTGCGCCAGACCTCCTCCACCCACGGACCCGACGGCTACATCACGACCGACCCCGCCGTCATCACCCGCACGCTCGCCCGCATGCAGGCAAAGATCGAGAGCGCCGTCGACCGGTTCACCCTCGTCGACCACCGCCCGGCCGCAGGGGCCGATACCCTGCTGCTCGCCTACGGCGTCAGCGCCAGGGCCGCGGCGGAGGCGGCGCGCCGGCTGACGGAAACCGGGCGCCCCGTCTCCGTGCTCATCCTGAAGACCCTCTGGCCGGTGCCGGAGGCGGCCATCCGGCGGGCGGCCGAGGGCATGCGGCGGGTCCTGGTCGTGGAGATGAACCTGGGACAGTACGTCCATGAAATCGCGCGCGTCCTGCCCGGCGTGCGGATCGATTTCTACGGGCAGATGGACGGACGGCTGATCACCCCGGACACCATCACGGAGGCACTCATCCATGGATAGCCTGCTGAACGCCACCCGGCCGCCCGTCTTCTGCCCCGGCTGCTCCCACGAGCGCATCACCCACACCCTGGACCAGGCCTTTCGTGCGCTGGGGCTCAGCGGGGCGGAGATCTGCATGGTGAGCGACATCGGCTGCTCGGGTCTCTTCGATACCTTCTTCCACACCCACGCCCTGCACGGCCTGCACGGCCGGGCGCTGACCTATGCCGCCGGCATCAAGCTCGCCCGCCCCGAGCTGAACGTGGTCGTCACCATGGGCGACGGGGGGCAGGGCATCGGCGGGGCCCACCTGCTGGCGGCCTGCCGGCGCAACCTCGACCTCACCCTGCTCGTCCTGAACAATTTCAACTTCGGCATGACCGGGGGGCAGTATTCCGCCACCACCCCCCCGGAGGCCCAGGTCGGCTCCGGGTTTTTGAATCGGCTGGAGCGGCCGCTTGACATCGCGGAGATAGCGCGCGCCGCCGGCGCCCCTTACGTCGTGCGCTGTTCGGCCTACCGCGGGGATCTCTCCGCGGTCATTGCCCAGGCCATGGCCTACAAGGGGTTTTCGGTCGTGGACATCTGGGGGATCTGCCCGGGACGGTTTTCCAAGCGCAACCGGCTCACCCCGAAGCTGATCGAGGAGATGCTCGCTCGCCATCCGGTCATGGAGGGGGAGATCGCCGAAAACCGGCGCCCGGAATATGGCGCGAGCTACCGCGAGATCGCCGCCGGGCTGCGACCGGTCGCGGCACCGGAGGCGATCGAACCCCGCTTTGCTCCGGCCGGCCGCGGGCGCGAAGAGGTGATTCTCCTCGGCAGCGCCGGCCAGCGCATCCTCACGGCCGGGGAGCTTCTGTGCCTGGCCGGCGCCCATGCCGGGCTGCACACCACCCAGAAAAACGATTACGATATCACCGTGCTGCGGGGGCCGTCGATCAGTGAGCTCATCCTGTCGCCCGAGCCGATCGGCTTCAGCGGGATCGCCCGCCCCTCGGTCGTGGTGGCGCTCGGGCCCGAAGGCGTCGCCCGGCGGCGCAAGACCTGTGAGGGCCTTACGGCCGAAGCGGTCGTGATCCAGGCCGCCGGGGTCGATATCCCCGCGGGGACGGCGCGGACCCGGCGGGTGGATTTCAAGGCCCAGGGCATCAAGCCGCCGGATTGGGCCCTGGCCGCACTGGGGGTGATGGCCAAACTCGATGTGGTGATGCGGCCGGAGATGCTCGAGGCCGCGCTCGCCGCACGGCTGAAAGGGGAGAGCCTGGCGGGGGCGCTGGAGCTGGTGCGCCGGGTGGAGACCGGCGCATGGGTGGAGGCCTGAGCGCGCAGCGCACGCCCGGACCGGGGCGACGGGCGAACAGGGGGTGGGCCGCGGCCGGAGGCGCCTACTCCAGAAGCATCAGCACCTGCTGGGTGGCGACCGTGTCGTCCTTCTTGACCTTGATCTGCTTGATGCGGCCCGCCTCCGGGGAGGGGATGGCGTTTTCCATTTTCATGGCCTCCAGGATGAGCACATCCTGATACTCCAACACCTCCTCCCCCTCCTTCACCAGAATGTCGATCACCTTGCCGGGCATGGGGGCTGTTATCTCTTTGGCCATGACGTCGAACCTCCTTCGGGCTGCCGCCGGATTTCAGACCGGCGGCGCGGTTTTTCTATTTGCGGTAGAGTGGATCTGATACTGGAAGGCCATCCGGTTGTCAAGCCGGCCGGGATATCGGGATTCCGTCCTTGACGCACCGAGGCCCTTTCCGATAATAGACGGGGCAACACCGGCGGACCGGCATTCGACAGAGCCGTTGCATCCATCCGGCATCGAAAGATCACTCAAGGAGGGAGAGGAGCGTCTATGAAACCGTACTTCGAGAAGATGAAACCGTTCGGCAGCCCGCTTCCCGCCGGCAAGATCAAAAGCGGCGAATCCAATGTGACCAAGATCAAGGCGGTCGAGGCGGAGGTGGACCAGGCCCTCGCCAAGGTCAAGAACGCCGGGATGCCCGAAAAGGTGATCAACCAGCGCGGCCAGCTCACGGTCTGGCAGCGGCTGGAGGTTCTGCTCGATGCGGGCAGCTGGAGTCCGCTCAACACCCTCTACAATCCGTACGGCAATGTCGAAGGCACGAACAACGTCGTGAGCGGTCTGGGCCGGGTGTCCGGCAAGTGGGCGGTCGTCATCGGCTTCGACAACAAGGTCATGGCCGGCGCCTGGCTGCCGGGCCAGCAGGAGAATATTTTCCGGGCGACGGACCTGGCCAAGCGGCTGCACATCCCTCTGGTCTGGCTGGTCAACTGCAGCGGGGTCAAACTCCCCGAGCAGGAGAAATTCTATGCCGACCGCCGCGGCGGGGGCACCACCTTTTTCCGCCACGCGGAGCTCGAGCAGGCCGGGGTGCCGATCCTGGCCGGCATCTGGGGCACCAACCCCGCCGGCGGCGGCTACCAGTCGATCAGCCCCACCATCCTCTTCGCCCACAAGGACGCCAACATGGCGGTCGGCGGGGGGGGTATCCTGAGCGGAATGTCCCCGAAGGGGTTCTTCGACCTGGAAGGCGCCGAGCAGCTGATTGCCGCCGCCAAGCAGTACAAAGCCGAACCGCCCGGCTCGGTCAAGATCCACCATGAAGCCACCGGTTTCTTCCGCTACGTCTACGACACCGAGCAGGGGGTGCTCGACGGCATCAAGGACTACATGAAAGACATGCCGGCCTATCACCCGAAGTTCTTCCGGGTCGCGGCCCCGGCCGAACCGCGCTTCCCGGCCGAGGATCTCTACTACCTGGTGCCTTTCAACCAGAAGCAGATGTACAGCTTCGACGAGGTGCTGGCGCGCCTGGTGGACGGCAGCGAGCACATGGAGTACCGTCCGGGCTACGGCCCCGAGGTCTACACGGGGCTCGTCAAGATCGACGGCTACCTCGTGGGCGTCATCGCCAACCGCCAGGGATTTCTGGGCGAGGATTACCCCGAGTATGCCCCCTACCCCGGCATCGGCGGCAAGCTCTACCGGCAGGGGCTGATCAAGATGAACGAGTTCGTGGTGCACTGCGGCCGCGACCGGGTGCCCGTCATCTGGTTCCAGGACACGAGCGGCATCGACGTCGGGGATCTGGCCGAGAAGGCGGAGCTGCTCGGCTTGGGCCAATCGCTCATCTACTCGATCCAGCAGACCGATGTGCCCATGATGCTGGTCGTGCTGCGCAAGGGCACGGCCGCCGCCCACTACATCATGGGAGGCCCGACCGCCAACCGCCACAACGCCTTCACCCTGGGCACGGCCACGACCGAGATCTACGTCATGCACGGGGAGACGGCGGCCGCGGCGAGCTACTCGCGCCGGCTGGTCAAGGAGAAGGAGAGCGGCAAACCGCTCGAGCCGATCATCGAGGAGATGAACCGGCTGGTGAAGTCCTACTACGACAACTCCCGGCCGGTTTACTGCGCCCAGCACGGCCTGGTGGACGAGGTGGCCCGGATGACCGCCGTCCGCGACTACCTCAAGGCCTTTGCCGGCGCCGCCTACCAGAACCCGCGATCCATCTGCCCGCAGCACCAGATGATGCTGCCGCGGATCATCAAAGGCTGACACCGAAGGGGCGCCGGACCTTAACCGGCGCCCCGCACCCCGCGACCATGGACGACCCGCGACCGTTCCCCGATGAGCGCACCCCGGCCGGCGCATTCGGCCGCAGCTCCGTGCTGCGCCGGGCGCTGCGGGCCATCGCCCTGGCGGCTGTTCTGACGGTCGCCGGCATGAGCTCCGCGGCCCGCGCCGACGGATCGCCCCCGCGCATCACCCTCTCCGCCCCGGCGGTAGAAACCGGCGGCACCCTCGCCGCCGAAATCGACTGCCGCCCGGTGAACGGGGCCTCGCGGGAGGTCCAACTCGCCTTCGCCGGCCAGCGGATCGCACTCTTCCCCCACCCGGTGAAGGGCGGCGGCACCTGCGTGGGCCTCGTGGCCGTTGCCCTCAACGCCCCTGCCGGGACCGGCACGCTGGACCTCGGCTGGACCGATTCGGGCCGAAGCCGCAGCCGCCGTGTGGACTTCCGCATCGTGGCCGGCGCCTACGGCGAGGAGCGCCTCTCGGTGGACCCCCGGCATGTGCGTCCGAGCCCTGCCGATCTCGAGCGCATCCGCCGCGAGCAGGAAAAATTAAAACAGGTTTATGCCGCCGGCAGCCCCGAGCGGCTGTGGTCGCGCGGGTTTGCGCTTCCGGTCCCCGGGGAGGTGAACGGGGCCTTCGGAACACGCCGGGTGTTCAACGGCGAGCTGCGCAGCCAGCACTCCGGCGTGGACTTCAGGGCCGCCGCCGGGGACCCGGTGCAGGCCTCCAGCAGCGGGGTGGTGCGGCTGGCCGAGGAGTTGTTTTATTCGGGCAACGCCGTCATCATCGACCACGGCGCCGGCGTCTTCACCTCCTACTCCCACCTGAGCCGCATCGACGTCGCCGTCGGCCGGCGGGTGGAAAAAGGCGAGGTCATCGGCCTGATCGGGGCGACCGGCCGGGCCACCGGGCCCCACCTCCACTGGGGGGTCAAAGTCAACGCCGTCACCGTCAACCCTCTTTCGTTCCAGCAATTGATGACCGCATTGACCGGCGGATGAGCGCAGCCGGCGGGGAGAGACCCCGGAATCCGCGGGCGGACCTTTTTCCCTTGACACCCCCCTGCCCATCCTCTATACACCAGCCGGTTTCATACCAATATATGGTGTGCCCCTTCCGGTGGTCACCCACCGGGTTTGGTTGTTGATGCGACAGCTCAAAACACAGAACCTGCTCATCCAACCCGTTCCGCTCGCCTCTCTGCAGGACGCCTTTCCGGCGCCGGCGGAAACCCCCTTGGGAACAGCCGCGCTCACTTTCGCCATCGGCTGCCAGGACCTTTACACCCGCGGCCATGGATTCCGGGTCGCCGCCTATGCCGAACGGATCGCCCGGCGCCTCGGCCTATCGACCCAGGAGACCGATACGGTGCGCATCGGCGGCCTGCTGCACGACATCGGCAAGCTGGCGCTCAGCCCCCGGCTGATGACCAACACCCGCGCCGAGCTCTCGGCGGCGATGCGTGCCGAAATCCACCGGCATCCGGAGATCGGGCGCGCCTTTCTGGAGGCCCTGAATGTCGCGCCGCCGATTTTGGACTGCGTGCACTATCATCACGAACGCCTGGACGGCTCGGGCTACCCGGTCGGGCTGGATGCCGCCCGGATCCCCGTGGGCGCCCAGATCATCAGCGTCGCCGATTGCTTCGATGCGCTGACCACCGACCGGCCCTACCAGAGAGGCAAGCACCCGTCGCAGGCGCTGGCGATCCTCGAGACCCTGGCGGGCAGCGCCCTCAGCGCGGACCTGGTCCGAACCCTCTGCCGGGAGGTGCGGGAAAACGGAGTGGCGGCGGCCGCCATGCCTTTACATCCGGGCCGTTTCGGAGTAAACTGATATCATACGAACGTCACCCAAGGAGCCGCCGCCTTGACCAAGAAAGCCGTTGAAGGTTGGTTTAAAACCATATTCTCCATGGTGTTTTTCATCGGTGGTGTTTTTCATCGGGGTCTTCAGCGGCATCGGCTACCTGATCCAGCTCACCCTTTTCTGACCGCCTCGAGGCCTCTCCATCTTTTCGCAGCTTTCCGGTAGGTACTTTCGCTGAACGCGAGTGCCCGGCGGGATCCCACCGCCGCCGCTGGCTCTTCCGTGCGACCCTAAAAAAGACTTGACACATGCGCCCCATATTTGTATGACAATCTTACCATCTAACCATCTATTCAATCTGGCGGTCCTCGGGATTCGATGAACCGGGTAGTCAAAAAACGCCTCTCCGACTCCGTGCTGGATGAGATTGGTCGCATGTTCGACAGCGGCGAGCTCAAGGAGGGCGACAAGCTCCCCAACCAAAATGCGCTGGCCGCCCAACTCGGCGTATCCCGTGCCTCGTTGCGTGAATCTCTGCACACCCTGGCCTTGATGGGGGTCCTCGAGCAACGGCCCGGCTTCGGGACGGTGGTGCGCGGGAGGGTGCCGGCCAATTTTTCCGAGTGCCTGGGACTGCCGCTCATCTCCGACGCCAACGAAACCATCGAACTGGTCGAAGCCCGGCGCATCATCGAAATCGGCAACGTCGAGCTCGCCGTGAAACACATCACCGGGTCGGGTGTCGCGGAGCTCGGCCGGATCATCGCGAATATGGACCGGGCGGTGCGTGAAACCAACCAGGCGGACTATGTCCGGCACGACGCCGACTTCCACCACCACCTGGCGAAGGCCACCGGCAACCGCTTCATGGTGCACCTCTTTTTGACCATCCGCCGCATCATGGAGCAGTTCATCACCGAGTCCTTCAGTGCACTGCCTGCCATGCTGGAGCGCTCGCTCGCCGACCACCGGCGCATCTACGAAGCGGTGAAACGCCGCGACCCGAAGCGGGCGGTCAGCGAGATGAGCCGTCACATGGCCAATATCCGCGACGCCATGGAACGGTTTTATCGGACGTCGCAGCCTGCGGCGCCCAAGCCGACCGCGGGGCTTTCGCGCGCGAGGACTCCTGCGCCCCGGCCCGAGTAGTCGCCTCACAACGCTCCCAGGAGGATTTTATGCAAATCGATCGTGAACGCTGCACCTGCTGCGGGGAATGCATCGCCATCTGCCCGGTCAGTGCCATCCGGCTTCGGAAAAAGGATGCCGCCGCCGGCCTCAAGGCGCAGGCCGTGATCAACCGCGACGAGTGCGTGGAATGCTCGGCCTGCTTCCGCTCCAACGTCTGCCCGGAAGGGGCCATCCAGGAAGAACCACTTGAATGGCCGCGCATTCTGCGCAAGGCCTTCTCCGACCCCGTCTACACCCACAAGGGCACCGACATCCCCGGCCGCGGCACCGAGGAAATGAAAACCAACGATGTGACCGGACGGTTCAGGGACGGCTTCATCGGCATCGGGCTTGAGTTCGGCCGGCCGGGTGTCGGGGCGCGCTTCCGCGACGCCGAAAAGGCCATCCGCAAACTGCTCCCGCTGGGGGTGCAGCTCGAACCGAAAAATCCGCTGACCCAGCTGATCGCCGATCCCGCCACCGGCGCGCTACAGCCGGAAGTTCTCAACGAGAAGGTGCTCTCCACTATCGTCGAGGCCATCATTCCCGTTGAGCGGTTCCCGGAGGTGGTAGCGGCGGTGCACGCAATCGCCGCCGAAGCGGACACGGTCATCAGCTTCGGGGTCATCAGCAAGGTGGCCCCCGACGGCTCGGTCCCGGCGGTGAAGGCGATGCAGGCCGCCGGGCTCACGCCCTCCATCAACGGAAAAGTCAACGTCGGTCTCGGTCGACCGCTGTTTCCCTTTTAAATGGTCCCCAAGGAGGATTCATGTCGCATACGCTGCACCGCTGTGGAAAACCCGACGATCTCAATCGCGATTTCGTGGTCTTCAGTATGTCGGCCAAAACCGTCAACGCCATGGGCTCCGGCCCCAAGATGAAGCGTTTTTTTGAAATTCTACGCAAATACCCCGCTGTCAATTTCGGCGACGTCAAGACCGGCAGCCGCTTCAACTCCGATTGGCAGACCATCCACGACGGGTACAAGGACCAATCGGTGGCCCATTACGTCTTTTCCGACGCTGCGGCGGTCGGCGACATTCTCAAGGAGCTCAAAGCCGCCGATCTAGGCATCTCCGTCATTGTGAGCGGGGTTTTCGACACGGTGGCTACGCTTTGCCGTGACGCCGGTCTTCCGGTGCATACGGTTCAGTTCTCCGGCGGTGTGCTAGGGCGAACGGAACGACTGCCGCCGGGGCCTGTCCTGGCCATCACCACCATGTGCGGCCACGGCTTGGTTTCAGCCAACCTGGTCAAGAAGATGGCAACCCAGGTCCAAAAGGGGGAGAAATCCCTTTCGGAAGCAGCGGCCGAACTTGCCAAGCCTTGCATGTGCGGCGTCTTCAACACCGAACGCGCCGAGCGTCTGCTGCGGGAAATCAACTAACACCTGTGGCGGGGCCGCACCGGCACCGCCATCGGAGCCTATCGCCTGGAGGAGGGGAGTCATGGCGGAAACGATCCAATCGGTGAGGGAGTGGAAAACGGGCGTCGGCCGCGTCAAGATGATCATCGGCGGCGAGTGGGCCGACGCCGGGAATCAGTGGCTGAATGTTGAAAACCCGGCCCATAAAGGAACCGATGCCGGCCAAGTCCCCCGCGGCGGCGCGGCCGAGGTGGACCGCGCGGTGCAGGCGGCGGCCGAAGCGTTCAAAAGTTGGAAACGTATGCCGGCGCGCGAGCGCGGGCGTGCCTTTTTGAAAATTGCCGACGCCCTCGAGACCGAAAAGGAGGAGTTCGCAAGGCTCTATTCGCTGGAGACCGGCAATGCCATCGCCACCCAATCCCGCGGCGAAGCGATGTTGACCGCCGATTTGATCCGCTATTTCGGCGGGGTGGCGAGTGAGATCAAGGGCGAGGTGATCCCGCTCGGAGAACAGCTCTTCAGCTACACCCGCCGCGAACCCTTGGGGGTGGTGGGCGGCATCGTGCCGTGGAACGCCCCGCTCGCCTTGAGCGCGCTCAAGATCTCCATGGCGCTGATCCCCGGCAACACGCTGGTGCTCAAACCCTCCGTGGAAGCCCCGCTCACCGCCGTCAAACTGGTGGAGCTCTGCAACCGCTTTCTGCCCAAAGGGGTGCTCAATGTGGTTACGGGCAGCGGAAGCGAGTGTGGCCAGGCACTGATCGACCATCCCAAAGTGGCCAAGCTCTCCTTCACAGGATCCACCGAGGTGGGTCGAAGCATCATGCGTGCGGCAGCCAACCGCATCATACCCGTCTCTTTGGAGCTGGGCGGCAAGAGCCCCCAAATCGTCTTCCCGGACGCAAATGACGATGCCACTGTGGCCAACGTCATCAACGGGATGCGGTTCGTGCGCCAGGGCCAGTCCTGCACGGCCGGCTCGCGGTTGTTCCTGCACGCTTCGATCTTTGACGCCTTTATGGAGAAATTGGTGGCCAAGCTCAAGGCCTTCAAGATCGGCGAACCCCTGGACGAATCGACCCAGATGGGTGCCATCGTCAATGAAAAACAGTACAACACGGTCGTAGGATACATTGCCGACGGCCTCAAGCAGCCAGGCGCTAAAACCGTTTGTGGAGGCCTGCCGCCCAAAACACCTCCGTTTTCCGAAGGTTACTTCGTGGAGCCGACGGTCTTCACCGGAGTCAATCCTGGATGGCGCATTGCCCGTGAGGAGGTGTTCGGGCCCGTGCTCGTCGCCATCCCCTGGACGGAGGAAACCGAGGTCATCCGGATGGCCAATGACAGCCACTACGGGCTGGCCGCTTTCATCTACACCCACGATATCGCCAAAGCCCTGCGCGCGGCACACGAGATCGAGTCTGGCTTCGTTCAGGTCAACCAAGGCGGCGGCATCGTTCCCGGCCAGTCCTACGGAGGGTTCAAGACAAGCGGCATCGGCCGCGAGTGGTCCCTTGAAGGCATGCTCGATTCGTTCACCCAGCGAAAAAGCGTTACCATCAACCTGGCCTATTGATCACCATAGAAAGGAAATTCCCCATGAGTGCAGACCCGCGTTTTTTTGAAAACGTCGACCTCTCCGAGGTGATACTCACCCGGTTCCACCCCGGAGACGATCTGTTTCCCACACTGGTCAAAACCGTCAAGGACAGGGGGTGGGAGCGCGCCGTGATCATCTCCGGAATCGGCAGCCTTGAGGACGTCGTCTTCGTCGCCCCCAAACCTGCATTTAAAATACCGGTCCAACCGGCTGAGAACCTCAACAAGATCGAAATGAAGGGGCCCTTCGAGCTCATGAGCGTCGAGGGCAACATCGTCCCGCTGGTGGGGGAATTCGGCGCCATGAAGCACGGCGACCCGGTGCTGCACGTGCACTGCCTTCTCTCCCACGGCACGGGCGAGCTGACCGGCGGCCATATGATTTCCGCCAAGGTGTTCACCACCACCGAAATTTTCATCGCTCATGTGAAACATTCGAAGGTCAAGAAAAAGAAGAGCGAGGTCACCGGGCTGCTGGAGTTCCGCAACGATCTCTAGCCGCCCGCGGGTCCGCCCCATCCACCACCCAACCCATCATCACGACAGGAGGCAGGTATGAAACGAAACGGACTGAAGTCGCTGGTCATGGCGGCGCTGCTCATGGGAGTCTTCGCCGTTGCCGCTCCCGCAGGGGCTGCCGACACGGTGAAACTCGGCGTCATGTTTTCCACGACCGGACCCGGGGCGGTCATCGGCGTGGGCCAGATGGAAGGGGCCAAGATGGCCATCGAGGAGATCAACAAAGCCGGCGGAGTTTCCATCGGCGGCAAAAAGATGAAGCTCGAGGGTGTTTTCCGCGACGACGAGACCAACCCCCAGGTGGCGGTGGGCCGCTTCAAGGAGATCGTGAAGGACCAGGGCGCCACCGCGCTGGTCGGCGGGACCTTCGGCAACGTCTCCATGGCCCTCAACGAGGAGGCCAAGAAATCGGGCACCTTCTTCATGGCCACCAACGGCGTTCCGGAGGGGTTTTTCAAAAAGGAGGTGAAAGCGCCCACCTCGCTTTGCATCGTCGCCGCCTCCGAATGGGCCGGCCGCGGGGCCGCCGCCTACATGGCCGACCAGATGAAAGCCAAGCGCATCGCCTGCTTCATGCCCGACTACGCCATCGGCAAAGGGACGATGAAGGGTTTCGAGGAGGTGATCAAGGCACGCCCGGGAGTCGAGTACACCGCCATCTGGCACCCGGTCCAGAGCCCGGACATGACCAGCTATCTCATCAAGGCGCTCGAGTTCAACCCTGATGTCATTTTCGTAGGTTCCTGGGGCGGGGATGCGGTCAACGCCCTGAAACAGGCGTTGGAGACGGGCGCCGCCAAGAAGGCGCCCCTCTTTCACTTCTGGTTGATGAACGCTTTCGCCACCGGCATCCCGGCCAACGCCATGCAGGGGGTTAAGGGCCAGATGTTCTGGTACCATGACATGCGCGGGTTCAAGGACGCCGAGGTGGTCGCCGCCTCCGAGGAGTTTGTGAAAAAATGGATGGCGAGCCACAGCGAGCCGCCCGATCCATACGCCATGAGCACCTACTACGGAGTTATGGAAACCGTCCGCGCGATGGAGCTGTCCAAGTCGACCGACCCCGAAAAGATGGTCGCCGCCCTGATGGCCAATCCGAATTGGAAGGGCGCCAAGGGGCCGGCTACGTGGCGCAAGGACGGGGCCTGCATCTACAAGTACTCCACCTGGATCGTGGAGGGCAAGGGGGAGGCCGAGCGCACGAGCGACCGCTACCCGGCGAAGTTCGACTTTGCCAGGATCGTCGATGTCTATGCCGGCGACGCCTTCGTGCCGCCGCTGAGCGCCCTGGGATGGTAGAGATCCTTCCGGGAATGGGTGATGCCGGCGTCCTCGGGCGCCGGCGTCACCCGCACCCCGCGTTGCGCAGAGAAAGTCCGTCTCATGACCGAGTTGATTGCCGCCCGCGGTCTGACGAAACGGTTCGACAGTCTCGCCGCCGTTCATGAGGTCGATTTCCGGGTCAACGCGGGCCAGACCTCCGGAATCATCGGGCCGAACGGCTCGGGCAAAACCACGCTCTTCAACCTTCTCTCGGGATATTTCACACCGACGGCGGGCGTCATCTCCTTTCAAGGCCGGGACATCACGCAGGCGCCGCCGCACGCACGGGTCGCGCTGGGGATCGCGCGTACCTTTCAGCTGGTTTCGGTGTTCACCTCCCTCACGGTGTGGGAAAATCTGGTCCTTGCCAATCTCCGCTTCCAGCCCGGCGAAACATCGCCCGGCCGCTTTTTTTTCCGCACGGCACGCCGCGCCCGGATCCTCGCCGAGTGCGCCAAGGCGCTCGAGTGGGTCGGGCTGGCCGACCAGGCAGGCGCGGGAGTGGACGAGCTGTCCTATGGCGACAAGCGCATGCTGGAAATCGGCATCGTCGCGTCCCTGAAACCCCGCCTGTTGCTCTTGGATGAACCGCTTGCCGGCCTGAGCGACCACGAGATCGGCCGCGTGGTGGATATGATCCAGGGAATCCGCAAGCGGGTCACCGTGGTGATCATCGAGCATAAAATTTCAAAAATCGTGGATCTCGTGGAGCGTCTGAGCGTCATGAACGAGGGCCGTCTGATCTGCGAGGGCTCGCCGGACGACGTGCTCTGCAACCCACAGGTCCGGGAGTGCTACTGGGGCAAGGAGGGCGAGGCGTGCTAGAGATCAGCGATTTGCACGTTGCCTACGGCCATGCCCAAGTCATTCACGGCCTGAACCTTGTTTTGAGGCCGGGGGAGATGGTGTTCATCGTCGGCCGTAACGGGGCCGGAAAAACCACCCTGCTCAAAACCATCGCCGGTCTGATCCAACCAGCCAAGGGCGAGATCCGCTTCGAGGGCCGTGCGGTGGCCGGGGAGCCGCCCGAAAGACTCGCCCGCGCCGGCTTCCGCTTCGTGGCCCAGGACAAAAAAGTGTTCAGCAACCTATCGGTCCGCGCCAACATTGCTCTCGCCGCCCACGGGTCCGGGACGCCCATCGAGGAGGCCTGGTCCAAGGCGATCCAGCTCTACCCGAAGCTGGAGGAATTCAGAGCGCTTCCCGCCGGCCGGCTCTCCGGCGGCCAGAGAGAGATCCTGCTGATCGGCCGGGCGCTGGTCGGCGCTCCCCGGCTGCTGCTTATCGACGAGCCGACCGAGGGGCTCGCCGCGATCGTGATCGAGGACATTTTCAGGATTCTGAACGGCATGCGCCACACGCTCTCCTTCATCATCGTGGAGCAGAACCTCTCGGTCGTCACCCGGCTGGCGGACCGGATCTACGTGATGAAGGAGGGGCAGATCATCCGCGAGATCGCCGACCGGAGCGAGATCGCCGATACCGCCCAGCTGGAGACCTACTTGTGAAGCCCACCGACGGATTTTTCTGCCGCGGCATCCGGCCCGCATCGCCTTGGGGGTTGGGGCGGGAGCTCGCGCTGATCGCCGCCGCGCTGTTCCTGTTGAGTCTCGTCATCAAGGTGCACTGGATGACGGACTTCATTATCTTCATCATCTTTGTGCTCAGCTTCGACCTGCTCTACGGCTACATGGGCCGCCTCAGCTTCGGCCACATGCTCTACTTCGGCACCGGCGCCTACGGCACGGCGCTGTGGCTAGTCTATGGCGGGAAAGACCCGCTAGCCGCCCTGGCGGTCGGGTTGGTGGCCGCGGCGGCCCTGGCGGCGGTGCTTGGGTTGATCGTCATGCGCACGCACGGGGCCTCTTTTGCCCTGATCAACATGGCGTTCAATGAAATAGGTCATTTCGTGGTCCAGTCGCCGCTGGCCGGCCTCACCCACGGTGAGGACGGTTTGAGCTGCTCGGCCGGCAAGCTTTTCGGCGTGATCAATTTCTACAAGGATGAGTGGGCGTTCGTCGTCACGGCGGCCACCCTTCTGGCCGTGTTCGCGCTGCTGCGGGTGCTGACCTCCTCTCCCTACGGACTCCTGGTGCGCTCGATCAAGGAAAACGAGAAGCGGGTCAAATTCCTGGGTTTCAGCACCTTCCGCTACAAATGGGTCACTTTCGTCATCGCTTCCACGGTGGCGGCACTGGCCGGCGGGATGTTCACTCTGGTGCAGGGATTCGTCAGCCCGCGGGTGATCAGCCCCTTCGGCAATGTGGACGTTATTTTCGCGGTCCTCATCGGCGGGGCCGGGGGGCTCTATGGCGCGCTGATCGGCGGCATGGTGTTCATGTTGATCAAGAATTTTTTGCCCGTGATGATCCCGGAGCTGTCGAAGCTGCTGAACGTCAAGCTGCCTCAGTGGGAAATGTGGCTGGGGATCGTGCTGCTAATCGTGGTCTTCTCGGTTCGGAAGGGCATCGTGGGCACCATCCGCGCTCAGTGGCAGGCCCGACGGCCTTCAGGGAGCCCGACATGATCCAGACCATCGTATACGGCTTCACCATCGGCGCCATCCTCTATTTTTTTTCGATCGGGTTGGCCCTGACCTTCGGCACCATGCACATCATCAATTTTGCGCACGGCATGGTCTACGCGCTGGGAGTCTACCTCTTCATCAGCTTCCTGAAGGCCTTGGGCAACTCCTTCCTACTCTCGCTAGCCGCCAGCGTAATCGTAATGCTGCCGGTGGCCTATATCGTGGAACGCTTTGTCATCCGGCGGCTCTACGGCGAAAGCCTTGATTATGCCATCATTGCCACCTATGGTGTGCTTCTAATCGGAACCGATCTGATCAAACTGGTATGGGGGACCACGCCCTACCCGGTGAACGACCCGATCGGCCTTGCCGTTCCCCTGGCCGGGTTGGACCTGCCGTTCTATCGCATCCTCATCGTCATCAGCGCCGTGCTGCTGTTTCTGGCGCTGCGGCTTTTTTTCAAGCGATCGATCATCGGCCAGATCGTCATCGCCGCCCTGGAGGACAGCGACGGGGTGCGCTGTTTGGGGCTTGACGTCAACCGCTATTTCAGCATCATCTTCGTCCTGGGAAGCGCCTTGGCCGTTCTGGGCGGCATTCTCTATGCGCCGATATCGACGGCGGAGCCCTACATGGGTTTCCACATCCTGCTCTTGGCCTTCGCCGTGGTAATCGTGGGCGGCATGGGCAACATCAACGGCACCTTTGCCGCCGCCATGGTCCTCGGCATGGTGATGGCCGTCACCGGACGCATCTGGTCCCAGGCGGCCACCACCATGGTTTTCGTCGTGATGGCCCTGGTGCTCATTTTCCGACCGATGGAATCCGACTGAGGAGGGCTCGATGCTCAAGGGGATCGGCCACATCGCACTCACGGTGAGCAAGATCGAGGAAGTGGTGGCGGCGCTCTGCGGGGCGCTCGGAGCCGCCCCGCCGCCGATCCGGGAGATCCCGGAGCGCCAGGTGAAGGTGGCGTTGGTGGAGATGGGAAATCTGCAGCTCGAAATCCTGGAGGATACCTCCACCGACGGGTTTATCGCCCGCCACACTGCCGTGCACGGCAACGCCATCCACCATTTCTGTATTCTCAGCGACGACCTCGAGGCAGATTTGGCGGGCCTGGAACTGAAGCGGGTTCCGCTGATGGACCGCCGGCCGCGGATGGGGGTGCGTGGCAAGCGGATCGCTTTTATCTCACCGGAATTGCTGAACGGCATACCGATCGAACTATCAGAGCCTTAACCCATATAGCGGAGGATTAACGCCATGAAAGGGGTATGGAACAAAATACTCAACGTCGATCTCACCGAAAAGAGCGCTACCACCGAACACGTTCCGGATGACGTGTACGCGTATTTCCTTGGCGGTGAGGGGCTGGCCGCTTGGGTTTTACACAAGGAATGTCCCCGCGGCACCACCGCCTTCGATCCGGCCAACCGCTTGACCTTCGCCGTCGGACCGATGCAGGGCATCAAGCAAAGCGGCGCCGCCAAGTGGGCGGTCGGCGGGATCTCGCCGTCCATCAACATGAACGCCGGCTCGGCCATTACCCATGCCTTCGGAATCGAAATGAAGCAGGCAGGCTATGATGCGATCGTGGTCCACGGTCGTGCGGAAAAACCCGTATACATCGTCATCGACGATGACAAGGTCCGTATCAAGGATGCCGCGCGGGTGTGGGGTAAGGACGCCTACGAGGCCCACGACCTCATCCAGGAGAAGGAAGGGGAGCGGTTTGAGGTGGTCACCACCGGCCTGGCCGGAGAACGCCTGGTCCGGTACGCCAACTTCCAGACCGCCCACAAATCGTTTGCCGGCCGCTGCGGCTTCGGTGCGGTCATGGGATCCAAACTGCTGAAGGGTATCGCCGTGCGCGGAAGTCAAACCTGCCCGATCGCCGATCCGAAGGCCAACGACGCCCTCAACAAGGCGATCAACAAACGCCTGGCAGCGGTGAACGCGTCCAAGCCCGAACAGTTCCGGATCTCCCACCTCGGCACCGCCATGGCGACCGCGCTTTTCGCACCCCAGGGCAACCTGCCGGTTAAAAACTACCGACTCGCCTCCCATCCGGAAGGTGAAGCCAATCTGGGCGGTCAGTCCTACGTCGAAAAATTGAACGCCAAACCCTGGCCGTGCCGCTATTGCGTCATTAAATGCCACAACAAATGCGAGGTCAAACACGGGCCATACGCGTACAAGGGCAAAGGGCCCGAATACGAGTCCTTTGCGATGATGGGCTTCAACCTTTTGATCGACGACCAGGAAGCGGTGGCCTATGCCGGGGAACTGGCCAACCGCTACTCGATGGACACGATTTCCTTGGGGGGGGTCCTCGCCTGGGCGATGGAATCTTATGAAAAGGGCGTTCTCACATCGGCAGACACCTACGGCATAGATCTCGTCTGGGGCAACGCCTCCGCCATGGTGGAGATGGTCAAGAAGATAGGCGAGCGGGCACCGGGCCTAGGATACCTGCTGGGGGAGGGATGTAAAATCGCCTCCGAACGTATCGGGCATGGCTCCGAGCAGTGGGCCATCCAGATGAAAGGCCAGGAGATTGCCGCCCACAACTGGCGTGCTCAATACATCTCCGCGCTGAACTATTGCACCGGCGTTGCTTCGGGTCCGAACCACGAGCGCGGCAACTCCCAGCATATCTGGGTCGGGCATATCCTGCTGCCGGAATGGGGCATCGACCACGTGGAGAACGCGGAGCGCTGGTCCTGGGAAAAGGCTGCGGAGCGAAATGCCAAATTCCACGACTACTGCAATGTCATCAACTCTGCCGTGCACTGCAAGTTCCAGGAATTCGCAAGCTACAATCTGACCGACTTGCTGGGGACCATCAACACCTGCACCGGTCTGAACTGGAGCCAAGAGGAGATGCGCCGCTGCGGGGAGCGGATCACCAACCTGCAGAAGCAGCTCAACATCCGCTACGGTTGGAAAACGGTCGACGACTTCAGCTATCCCAGGCGTTTCATGGAACCCGTGAGCGAGGGAGTGGCCGCCGGAAAGATACCGACCGGTTTGGAGGATGCCATTGTCGACTACTACCGGTACCGGGGCTGGGACGACGGGGGCTATCCGACAGCGGCCAAGCTCAAAGAGCTCGGAATGGAAACCATTCCGGGCTGATATCCTCAATTCCAGAAGTATGACCATCGCGCGGCGGCCGCGGCGCCGACAACCCAGCGGCGGCTGCCTCAGCACAAGGTAATTCTGCCATGAAAATTACTCTCAACGGCACCCCCCTGGAGATCGAGCCGGAAACCCGGCTGATCGCCCTGGTCGATCAACTGGAGGAGCGGGTCAAGAACGATCCGATGATCATCAGCCTGATCCAAAAAACAGGTAAGAGCAACCTGCTGTTCATTCTCAACGGAGCGGTCGTCAAAGCCGAGGACCTCCCCACGATCGAAATTCAGGAAGGAGACGACCTGCGCTATGTTCATCCCTTCTTCGGCGGATGAACCCGGTCTGCGAGAGCGGAACCCAACTCGATAAGGAGCAATCAAAATGTCCAAGAAAAAGCTTATGATCCATGACTTCTACCGAATGAAAAAAGACCGTGAGAAGATCACGTTTCTGACCTCCTACGATTTTCCAACAGCACAATTTGCCGAAACCGCCGGTATGGACATGCTGCTCGTGGGCGACTCCCTGGGGATGTGCGTTTACGGCTACCCAGGCACGGTGCCGGTGACCATGGACCAATGCATTTGCCATGCAGAGGCCGTGCGCCGCGGGGCGCCGAACACCTTTGTCGTAGGCGACATGCCGTTCATGTCCTACCAGAGTTCGATCGAGAAGGCGGTGGAAAATGCCGGCCGGTTCCTCAAGGAGGCCGGCTGCGACGCCGTCAAGCTCGAAGGCGGCGTACGCGTGGCCCCTCAAATCCGGGCGATCGTCGATGCGGGCATCATCGTCATGGGGCACATCGGCCTCACCCCGCAGAGCTCCGGACAGCTGGGCGGGCACAAGGCCCAGGGA
>JALOOS010000205.1 GCA_025454275.1 Desulfobacterales bacterium
GGATGTGATCATTGCCCTGGAAGTGGCCCGGGAGCTCGGCGTCTACCTGCCGGTGGCGGCCCTGGTGGAGCAGATCGAAAACGGTCTGATCTCCCAGGGGTACGGCGACGAGGATGTCTCGGCCATGGCGCGGCTGATCCGTGCCCATTCCGGGCTGGCATGAAGGGGCCCCGCCCCGCAGACGATACCCTTAGGGAGGAGCAAGGATGAAACTGGAAAATGCCTTCACGATGGACACCTCCAGCATCAAGTATGGACCCGGGGTGACCCGGGAGATCGGTTTCGACATGGAGGAGCTCGGCTGCCGGCGGGTGGCCGTGATCACGGATGGGAACCTGCGCGAGAGCGATCCCGTCAACCTCACCATGGAAGCGCTGCGCGGCCGGAAGATCGATGCGGTGCTCTATGACGGGGCGAGCGTCGAACCGACCGACCTTTCGTTCAAGGCGGCGATCGCGTTTGCCGCCCAGGGGCGCTTCGACGGCTACGTGGCGGTCGGGGGCGGCTCGGCCATGGACACCGCCAAGGCGGCGAACCTCTATGCCACCCACCCGGCCGATTTCATGACATACGTCAACCCGCCGATCGGCAAGGGGGTGCCGGTGCCGGGGCCGTTGAGGCCGATGATCGCGATCCCCACCACCGCCGGCACCGGCAGCGAGACCACCGGGGTGGCCATCTTCGACTACCTGGAGATGAAAGCCAAGACCGGGATCGCGAGCCGGGCCCTGCGGCCGGTCCGCGGGATCGTCGACCCGGAGAACACCCGCTCCCTTCCGAAAATGGTGGCGGCCTGCACGGGCCTCGATCAGCTGACCCACGCGCTCGAGGCCTTGACGGCGATCCCCTTCAACCGCCGGCCCGCCCCCGAGCATCCAAGGCTGCGCCCGGCCTACCAGGGGGCGAACCCCATCAGCCACATCTGGGCCTCGCGCGCGGTTGAGATGATCTCCCGCAACCTCGTGCACGTGGTCGAGAACCCCGCCGATGACGCTGCGCGCGGCGAGGTCCTGCTGGCGGCAACCTACGCCGGCATCGGCTTCGGAAACGGGGGGGTGCATCTCGCCCACGGGATGTCCTACCCGGTATCGGGCATGGTGAGGGGCTACGTCCCCGAGGGGTACCCGGCGGGCCATCCGCTCGTCCCCCACGGGATGGCGGTCTGCCTGAACGCCCCGGCGGTGTTCCGCTTCACCGCGCCGGCCGACCCGGCCATCCACCTTTACGCGGCCGGCCTGATGGGCTGCGACGTGTCTGCCGCCAAACCCGAAGAGGCGGGGGAGATCCTCGCGGGTGCCGTGATCGACCTGATGCGCCGGGTCGGGATGCCCAACGGGCTGGCCGCCGTCGGGTTCGGCCCGCAGGATGTGGACAAACTGGTGGAGGGCACCCTGCCGCAGCACCGCGTGACCAAGCTCTCGCCGCGGCCGGCCGGGCCGGAGGAGCTGCGGCAGCTCTTTCTGGATTCCATGACCTTGTGGTAGGCGACCGCCATGGCCGATTCGCAGGCAACCCGGGAGCGGATCGAGGAGCTGGAACGTCGGCTGGAGATGTACCGGCTGATCTTCGACAGCATCCACTTCGGCGCCATGGTGACCGACGCCGACGGGGTGATCACCCATTTCAACGCGCCCTACGGCCGCTTCCTGGACCTTGACCCGGCGGCCCAGATCGGCCGGCACTGCACCGCGGCGGTGGAAAACACGCGCATGCACCTCGTGGCCCGGACCGGCCGGGCGGAGATCAACCAGTCCCAGCTGATCAAAGGCCAGAGCATGGTGGTGCAGCGCATCCCCATCCGCAAGGACGGCAAGGTGATCGCCGTCTTCGGCCAGGTCATGTTCAAGGACGTGCGCGATGTCGGCAAGCTCGCCCGCGAGCTCTCGCTGCTCGAGTCGAAGGTCAGGATTTACGAGGAAGAGCTCGCCACCCTGCGCTCGACCCGCTACACCTTTGAGAGCATCATCGCCGAGAGCGAGGTGATGGATGTGCTGAAGGGGGAGGCGCTCAAGGCGGCCGGCAACAGCTTTCCCGTGCTCATCACCGGCGAGAGCGGCACGGGCAAGGAGCTCTTCGCCCAATCCATCCACCATGCGAGCCCGCGGCGGCTGTACCCCTTCGTACGCATCAACTGTGCGGCCATTCCGGGCGATCTCCTGGAGTCCGAGCTGTTCGGCTACGAAAAAGGGGCCTTCACGGGCGCCAAGACCGAGGGCAAACCGGGGAAGTTCGAGCTGGCCCACCAGGGCACCATTTTTCTGGACGAGATCGGGGACCTGCCGCTCGAAATGCAGCCCAAGCTGCTGCGGGCCATCGAAGACAAGGAGTTCGAGCGGGTGGGCGGCACGCGGGTCGTGCGCTCGGACTTCCGCGTGATCGCCGCCACCAACCACCACCTGGAGGGGCTGCTGGCCGCCGGAAAGTTCCGCAAGGACCTGTTCTACCGGTTGAACGTTGTTGCCCTGCACATCCCTCCGCTGCGCGAGCGGCGGGGGGATATCCTCGTCATCATGCAGCACTGCCTGCGGCGGATCGCCGCCGAAGCGGGCCTCGAGGCGATCGCGGTCGACCCGGCGGCCGAGCGCGCCCTGCGGCTCTACGAGTGGCCGGGCAACGTGCGGGAGCTGGTCAATGTCCTCGAACGCAGCGTCTCGGCGATCGAGGGCCGGATGATCCGCCTTGCCGACCTGCCCTTCTACCTCCAGCGCACCCGCCGGTCCGCCGGCCGGCCCCAGCCGGCCTCGCTCCGCGAGATGCAGTCCCGCAACGAGCGGGAGGCCATCGGTATGGCCCTCAAGGAGGCGAACTACCACAAGGTGCGGGCCGCCCGCCTGCTGGGGATCCACCGCACCCTGCTATATAAAAAAATGAAAAAATACGGCCTCCCCCTGCACCCGCCGCAAACCTGACCCGCCCCGGCGGCGTGAGGTCGCATTAGGACCCCGCAGGGGCCATCGATGGATTCAGCCCTGCCTGGAGGCTGCGCAGTACCCGGCTGAGGGGGCGGCCGAACAGGAAATCCAGCATCTCTTCCTCAAGCCCGGTCCGGGCGACGACCCGCCGCCGCAGCTCCGCGTCGTAGTGCACGATCTCGGCTGCCGTGTGCAGCCGCCGGGCAGCGGCGGCCGCCGGGGCCGGGGCGAGCAGGCGCCGCAGCCGGTAAACGTCGCAGCGCCGCTCATGTTCGGCCACCGCCTCCCAAAGCCCCGCGATGCTGCCCACCAAGTCCCGGCGCACCAGCCGCCCGCGGGTATAGGCGCGTTCGATCGGACGGGTGTTCCAGCATGCCAGCAGGCGGCATTCCAGCGGTCGCTCGGTATAAATACGGCAGGTTCCGGCGGCCGGGTCGAAACAGATGCAGG
This sequence comes from Desulfobacterales bacterium, assembly GCA_025454275.1. Taxonomy (GTDB): domain Bacteria; phylum Desulfobacterota; class Desulfobacteria; order Desulfobacterales; family SpSt-501; genus SpSt-501. The sequence continues at coordinate 3,363 of JALOOS010000205.1, forward strand.
TCCAACGGCCGCCCCGCCCCTTGATCTTGATGATTTCCCGGCGGGCCGTGACGACACGGCCCTGAATCGGGTCGTGCACCAGCTCTCCGCGGCGAATGGTATAGAGATCGCGGGTGTGGATGAGACCGCTTTCCACGAGATGCCGGTCCTCGTGATGGAGGGCGGGGCCCCCTTTTCGGCAGCAGGTTCCGCAGCGGGTGCAGCCGCCAGCGGTATGTGGGTCGGTTGCCATAGTATTGTCTAAAACCGGTTCTAACAATCGATTGTGTTGTCCCGCCGTTTGGGTATAATAACATTTTGGGAGGCTTGGCGGCCGAACCGAGCCGAAGCGGGGACCGACCCATGCTGCGCATCCATCTCGATCACCTCAAGGAAAAAAGTCTTTCGCTCGATATGGCCGTCCCCGCCGAGCGGTTTCCGATTCTGCGCCGGATGATGCAGGCCGGGGAGTGCGGGTTCGCCGGGCCGATATCCATCCGCCTGAAAGCGATCCGGATCGGCGAACTGGTGGAGGTCGACGGTGAGTGCGACGCTTCCCTGCGGCTGACCTGCGGCCGCTGCCTGCGTGAGTTCACGAGCCCCGTGCAGTTCGTCTTTGCCCTGACCTACGCCCCGGAGCCCCCCGCCGCGGCCGTCGAGAGGTCTGTCCCGCTGCGGCCGGGTGACGAAGATGCCGGCCTGCTCGGTTTTCACGGCGACACCATCGACCTGCACGAGGGGAT
>JALOOS010000017.1 GCA_025454275.1 Desulfobacterales bacterium
GGCGGCGGAGTTCATCGGGATCTACGGCCAGACGGTGATCCTGGACCACGGGTTCGGATTGTTCAGCATGTACTCCCACCTGAGCCAGATCACGGTCAAGCCGGGGGACCGGTTGGCCAAGGACGAGGTGCTGGGCTACACCGGGATGAGCGGCCTGGCCGGGGGCGATCACCTGCATTTCAGCATCCTGGTGCACCATACCTTCGTGGACCCGGTGGAGTGGTGGGACCCCCACTGGATCCGCGACAACATCACCCTGAAGCTCAATGCGGCGCCATCGCCGCGGGCCGGGAGGTAGGAGGGCCGATGAAGCGCTCCCGCGTCGCCAAGACCATCGGCCAGATCAACGCCCGCATCCGCTCCGGCAAGGCGGTCGTCGTCACGGCCGAGGAGATCATCGACATCGTCAAGCAGGAGGGACCGCGCGAGGCGGCGCGGCAGGTGGATGTCGTCACCACCGGCACCTTCGCCCCGATGTGCTCGTCGGGGGCCTTCATCAATTTCGGCCACTCCACCCCGCCGATCAAGGCCTCCCGGGTCTGGTTCAACCGGGTGCCGGCCTACGCGGGGCTGGCGGCGGTGGACTGCTACATCGGGGCGACCGAGCCGGCGGAGGACGACCCGCTGAACAAGGTCCACCCGGGGGAGTTCAACTACGGCGGAGGTCACGTGATCCAGGACCTGGTCGATGGGCGCACGGTTCAGCTCGTGGCCGAGGCCTACGGCACCGACTGCTACCCCAACCGCCGGGTGGAGAAAGAGGTCACTCTCAAAAGCCTGCCGATGGCCGTGCTCTGCAACCCGCGCAACGGCTACCAGAACTACAACTGCGCCGTGAACCTCTCCGACAAGACCATCTACACCTATATGGGGACCCTCAAGCCCCGCGCGCTGAACGCAAACTACTGCTCGGCCGGGCAGCTGAGCCCGCTTTTCAACGACCCCTATTACCGGACCATCGGCCTGGGCAGCCGCATCTTCCTGGGCGGGGGGGTGGGCTATGTCACCTGGCACGGCAGCCAGCACAACCCGGCCGTGGAGCGCACGGAAAAAGGCGTGCCCCTGAGACCGGCCGGGACCCTCTGGGTCATGGGGGATCTCAAGCAGATGCGCCCGGAGTACCTGGTCGGGGTCGCCATCCAGGGCTACGGCTGCTCCCTGGCGGTGGGGCTCGGTGTCCCGATCCCGCTGCTCGACGAGGAGATGGCCGCTCAGACGGCGGTATCCGACGAGGAGATCTTCACCCAGATCGTCGACTACGGCCGGGACTACCCTCAGGGCATCGGCCGCAGCCTGGGCCGGGTGAGCTACGCCGAGCTGAAAAGCGGAACGATCCGCTTTCAGGGCCGCGAGGTGCCGACGGTGCCGCTCTCGAGCGTCGTCAAGGCGCGTGCCATCGCCGAGACGCTCAAAGGCTGGATTGCAGAGGGGCGTTTTCTGCTCGGAGAGCCGCAGTTCACGCTGCCGGCCGGTTGAACCGGATCAACTCCCATGTCCGGGATGCTGCGCACCTTCGTGGCCGTGGAGAGCCCGCCGGCGTTGCGATCGGCCCTGCAGGAGGTCCAGTCCGATCTGCGGCGGCTCGGGGTCCGCGTGCGCTGGGTGCGGCCGGAAAACATCCATTTGACCCTGAAGTTCCTGGGCGAGATTCCGGCCGGCCACGCGGCGAGCGTCGGACAGGCGCTGCAGGCCGCGGTGCAGGGCCATGCGCCCTTTTCCCTTGACGTGGTCGGGGTGGGGGTGTTCCCCGGACTCCGGCGGCCGCGGGTGATCTGGGTGGGGCTGGCGGACCGGGAGGGGCGCCTTGACCGCCTGCAGGCGGATGTCGAGGAGCGCCTTTCGGCCCTGGGCTTTCCGCGTGAGCCGGGACGATTCCGGGGGCACCTGACCATCGGCCGCTTCCGCGCGGAGGGCTCTCCGGGGCCGGTCGCGGAGGCGGCGGCGCGCTGGTCGGGGCGCACGATCGGCCCTCTGGAGGTGCACGAGCTGGTCCTGTTCAAAAGCACCCTCCGCCCGGAAGGGGCGGAGTACACCGCACTCGCGCGCGTCGGCGTGGGTGCGGGCGACTAATCAATTTGTTGAGAATCCAAGGAGGCCATCATGGCAGCATCAACCGACCGGCAGAAGGCGCTCGAGAGCGCCATGGTCCAGGTGGAGCGGCAGTTCGGCAAGGGGTCGATCATGAAGCTCGGGAGCCGGCCGATCGCAGCGGTCCCCGTCATTCCCACCGGGTCGCTCGCCCTCGACAAGGCCCTCGGGATCGGCGGGCTGCCCCGCGGCCGCATCGTGGAGATCTTCGGCCCCGAGTCCTCCGGCAAGACGACCCTCGCCCTGCACGCCGTGGCCGAGGCCCAGCGCCGGGAGGGGATCGCCGCCTTCATCGACGCCGAGCATGCCCTGGACACGGTCTACGCCAAGAAGCTCGGGGTCAACTGCGATGAGCTCCTCGTCTCCCAGCCCGACACCGGCGAGCAGGCCCTCGAGATCGCCGACATGCTGGTGCGCAGCGGGGCGATCGACATCCTCGTCATCGACTCGGTGGCCGCCCTGGTGCCGCGCGCGGAGATCGAGGGGGAGATGGGCGATTCCCACATGGGGCTCCAGGCGCGCCTGATGTCCCAGGCCCTGCGCAAGCTGACCGGCACGATCAGCAAGACCAACACCTGCCTGATCTTCATCAACCAGATGCGGATGAAGATCGGGGTCGTCTTCGGCAACCCCGAGACCACCACCGGCGGCAACGCCCTCAAGTTCTACGCCTCGGTCAGGCTCGACATCCGGCGCACGAACAGCATCAAGGAGGGCCAGGAGGTCGTCGGCAACCGCACCCGCGTGCGCGTCGTGAAGAACAAACTCGCCCCGCCCTTCACGGAAGCGGAGTTCGACGTCGTCTACGGTGAGGGCATCTCGCGCCTCGGGGACCTGATCGACGTCGCCGTGGAGCGGGGCATCATCGAGAAGAGCGGCGCCTGGTATTCCTATGACGGCGAACGCATCGGCCAGGGGCGCGAAAACGTCAAGAAATTCTTGTCCGACCACGCCGAGCTGGTCGACGGCATCACCCTCAAGGCCCGGGAGGCCCTGGGGCTGGGCGCCGGGGCGAAGGACGGACAGGCGGAGGAATAGGGCATGACCGGCAACGAGGCGCGCAGCCAGTTTCTCGACTACTTCAGACGCAACGGCCACCAGGTGGTGCGGAGCTCCTCGCTCGTGCCCCAGGACGACCCCACCCTGCTCTTCATCAACGCCGGCATGGTGCAGTTCAAGCGCACCTTCCTGGGCGAGGAGAAGCGCGACTACGTCCGCGCCGTCACCTCCCAGAAATGCGTGCGCGCGGGCGGCAAGCACAACGACCTGGAGAACGTCGGCTACACCGCCCGGCACCACACCTTTTTCGAGATGCTGGGCAATTTCTCCTTCGGGGACTACTTCAAGGAGCGCGCCATCGCCTTCGCCTGGGACCTTCTGACGAACGGCTACCGGCTTCCGGCCGACAAACTCTGGGCCTCGATCTACCTCGACGACGAGGAGGCCTACGGGCTCTGGCGCACGGTGGTGGGGCTGCCCTCCGAGCGCATTGTGCGCTTCGGCGAGAAGGACAACTTCTGGTCCATGGGCGACACCGGCCCTTGCGGGCCCTGCTCGGAGATCATCATCGACCGCGGGCCGGCTTACGGCTGCGGCCGGCCGGAGTGCACGGTCGGCTGCGAGTGCGACCGCTACCTCGAAATCTGGAATCTCGTCTTCATGCAGTTCAACCGCGACGCCGGCGGCACCCAGACCCGCCTTCCCAAGCCGAGCATCGACACCGGCATGGGGCTGGAGCGGATCGCCTCCGTCGTCCAGGGGGTGGACACGAACTTCGACACCGACCTGCTCCGGCCGATCATCGCCCGCACCGAGGAGATGACCGGGATCGGTTTCGGCCGGTCGGCGGGCTCGGATGTGGCGATGAAGGTGATTGCCGACCACACGCGCGCGGCGGCCTTCCTCATCGGCGACGGGGTGCTGCCCTCGAACGAGGGGCGGGGCTATGTGCTGAGGCGGATCATGCGCCGGGCGATCCGCTACGGCCGCCAGATCGGTCTCGACCGGCCGTTTCTGGACGATACCCTGCGGGCCGTTTTTGAGATCATGAAGCCCGCTTACCCGGAGCTCGGCGAGGCCGCGGCCTTCATCCTCAATGTGGCGCGCAGCGAGGAGGAGCGTTTCCGGCACACCCTGGACACGGGGCTGAAGCTTCTCACCGAAAGCCTCTCCGAGCTCAAGGGCCAGGGTCGGCGGGAGGTGCCGGGGGCCCTGATGTTCAAGCTCTACGACACCTACGGGTTTCCCCCCGACATCGTGCGCGATGTCGTGCGCGATGAGGGCATGACCCTCGACATGGCCGGGTTTGAGGCGGCCATGGCCGAGCAGCGCGCCCGCTCGCGCACCGTCGCCGCCTTCGCCCGCATCGGGGATGCCTACAAAAGCCTCTCCGCCTCCGGCTTCAAAACCGAGTTCGTGGGCTACCAGCTCCTCACCTGCGAGTCGCGCGCCGTGCTCCTCGTGGACGGAGCGACGGAGGTGGCCGCGGCCGAAGAGGGCCGCGCAGCGGAACTCGTCGTCGAAGCGACCCCCTTCTACGCCGAATCGGGCGGCCAGGTCGGCGACGTCGGCCGGGTGATCGGCCCGGCGGGCGAGGCGGAGGTCACGGCAGTGGTCAAGGACCCTACGGGCCTGGTGATCCACCGGCTGCGGGTAAGTCGCGGGACGATCCGCAAGGGCGATGCCGTGACGCTCGCGGTCGACGCGGCCGCCCGGGCCGCCACGGCCCTCAACCACACGGCCACCCACCTGCTGCACGCGGCGCTGCGCCGGGTGCTGGGCGAGCATGTCAAGCAGGCCGGATCCCTGGTCGGGCCCGACCGGCTGCGCTTCGACTTCACCCACTTCGCCCACGTCGCCCCGGAGGCGCTCGAGGCGGTCGAGGCGATCGTCAACGCCAAGATCCGGGAGAACATCCCCACCCGTATCGAGGAGATGGCGGCCGAGGAGGCCTTCCAGAGCGGGGCGACCGCCCTTTTCGAGGAGAAGTACGGGGACCGGGTCCGGGTGATCACGCTCGCCGACTTCAGCAAGGAGCTTTGCGGCGGCACCCACACCCCGCGCACGGGCGACATCGGGGTCTTCAAGATCGTGACGGAGTCCAGCGTGGCGGCCGGGGTGCGGCGGATCGAGGCCCTGACCGGAGAGGGAGCGCTGGCCTTCATCCAGCGCAGCCAGCGCACCCTGCAGGAGACGGCGCGCCTTTTGAAGGAGACCCCCGAGGGGCTGCCGGCGAGGGCCGGCAGGCTCCTGTCCGAGATGCGGGGGCTGGAGCGGGAGATCGAACAGCTGAAAGGCAGGCTGTCGGCGGCCTCGGCGGCCGGGAGCAGCGATGAGATCCAGGAGATCGCCGGGGTGAAAGTCCTCGTCAAGCGGGTCGAGGCCGATTCGCCGGCGGTGCTGAGGGAGCTGCTCGACCGCATGAAGGAGCGGATCGCCTCGGGAGTGGTGGTGCTGGGCAGCGCCCACGATGCCAAGGTGATGCTGATCGCCGGCGTGACGCGGGATCTCACCGGCCGGTTTCATGCCGGCCGCATCATCCAGCAGGCGGCGGCGGAGGTGGGCGGCAAGGGCGGCGGCCGCCCCGACATGGCCCAGGCGGGCGGCTCCCGGCCGGAGCACCTGGACCGGGCGCTCTCCGTCGCCCTCGATGCGATCCGCGGCGGCTGACCCGCGCCGCAGGGTGCTTTCGTGGCAGGTTGCTGAAAAACAGGCGTCCGACTGTCAGCCAAGGCCTGCACCGATCCGGCAAGCGCCGTCCCGCCATGGCGGGATCGGATCACCGCCTTAGACCCCGTTTTTCATCAACCCTTCAGAAGTCCAGCGTGTTGGTGCTGGAGAGCAGGTTCGAGCGGCCCTTGGAGGGGGCGGCGCCCGGGGTGCCGCCCTTCAGCCTGAATTCGATCTCTTTTCGCGCCGGCTCAGCCCAGATGAATACCCGCCGAACCATGGAGGCCTGGCGGGGGTCGGCGGCCATTTTCAGGAACTCCTTCTCCTGGCTCCGGACCCGGTCGATCAGGATCAGGTCGACCTCGCCTCCGATCCGGCCCACCCCGCGGATCAGGACCGAGAGGTGCTGGAGCAGGCCGTAATAATTCCGGCGCCCCTCCTCGGCGCCGTAGAAGGGGGATTCGGGGCTGCCGTAGACCCCGAGCGCGCTGTGAAGGATCGATTCGGCCGTACGCCCGCCGAGCAGCGCGAGAAAGATGTGGAACTCCCGTTCCAGGGCCAGGAGAAATTTAAGCGGCATCGCGGCCGTGCCGGCAAGCCCCGGATCGAGGGCCGCCATGATTCGTTTGCGGATGCCGACGGCCTTCGTCAGAAAACGCTTCTGCTCCCCGTTCACCTTCCAGCCCGCGTAGCTCACCACCTTGGCGTCGAGTCCGGCGTAGACCCGCAGGATCTCCTCCGGGGTCAGCTCGATGTCGACGTTGATCTCCTTGTTGTAGGTGCGCAGAAACTGGGTCGAGAGCATCAGGGCGTTGCGGTCGGAGTAGCGGACCTGGGCCGGGTCGCCGGTAAAGTCCGACAGCAGGGTCCGGACCGCCTGGAGAGGCTGGCGGATCTCCTTGATCATGAGCTGAATCGAGTTCAGAAACGGCACACGGTCCGCCCGGCGCGGCATCTCCTTTAAAAATTCCCAGAGCACGGCGAATATCTTTTTGTGGTACTTGGCCAGCTCCGGGACCCGTTTCTCGAAGAGGGGCTTCTGGAAGCTGCCGCGGCTGTCGAAACAGCTCCGGAAAAGGCTCAGGATCGCCTCCATGTCCGGCAGGGGGAGGTCGAAGAAGGCGGCGAGCGCCTGCGGTTCCCGGGATAAATAGATCGGCTCGGCCCCCGAAGCCGACTGGAGGTGGCGTCGGGCGGCGGCATGGTTCTTGGCCGTGTCGATGGCCTGGGCCAGGTTCTCCTCCACCCGGCCGACGACCCGCTCGCGTCCGCCCTCCCACACCTTGAGTTCGTTCTTCTCCACCACGACATCGTTGAGCAGCTCGGGCGGGAGCTGGTCCATCCCCGCCTGGACGCGCTGGAGAACCGTTTCGATCAGCTTGGCGCCGGAGGGGTTGGCCTGCATCGCGGATAGAAGTTGACTCATCTGGCCGAGCCTCTGCCCGAGGAGGTCGGCCCCGATGCTGCCGTAGTCCTGGGCGAACACCCCGCGCACCGCTTGAACGGTCGCGGCGCCCCCCCCGGGAAGGGCGCTGGCGATGAAGCGCTGCATCCCGGCCATTAGGGCCCGGTCGTCGACCGGCGCCGCTGCGGCCGGCGCGGTGCCACCTGCGGTGGCCGGGTCCACGCTGCCGCCGGAAACCGCGGAGGCAGGTTCGGCCCCCGCCGCTCCAACGGCGGCGGCCGGATGCCCTTCCGAGTAGGGTGCAGCCATAGGGGCGGTTGCAGCCTCGCCGGAGGGCAGGTCCGCGTTGACCTCGATCGGCGGCCGCTGAAGCTTCTCCCTCAGGCTTTTGATGGCGAAGAGAGCCTGAAACAGGTTCGGGGTGCGGCGGCCCAGGGCGGCGCCCTCCGGGCGCTTCATCAGGGCCGACACTTTGGATACCAGCTCCTGGACAGCGGCGGCCGAAAGGTCGTTGACCGCCGCGAGCATCGTCAGGTTGGGGTCGGGCAGGTGGCGCTCGTCCTTGACCGGTGTGAGCTGCACCGGGGTCCCGGCGCGGACGAAGCTGATGGGAGCGTTTTTCTCGGCGGCCTGCCGGTAGCAGGAGAGCACCCGCAGGGCGACCCTAAGGGATTCCATTTTGTCCGGGGAGTCGTCCGGCAGACGCAGGCGCAGGGTCTCGATGCCCTCCGCCGCAAGGGTTTCGTTGAACTTGAGCACCCGGCCCTCCAGGTGCTTGAAGCGGATGCCCATGCGTTTGATGACGGCGGCGACGATGGCGGCATCGATGCCGAGATCCCCGAGGCGGAGGGCGTAGTCGGGGCGATCGCCGGCCTTGGCGCCCGCCCCGCTGCGGCGGCTGATGCTGAGAGTGCCGTCATGGCACGGCAGCCGGGCCAGCTGGAGCAACACCGCCGCCAGCTGTTTGAAGGTGTCCTTCTCGGCCTTGACCCCCTCCCAGTATTGGACATCCCGAAAGCAGGCGTTCAGCAGGTAGGCGGTCTCCACGAGCAGGATGCGCTGGCGGTCGAGATCATCCGGCTGCAGCGCGCCGGCGGCGGCCGCAGGGTGCGGCTGATTCCCGGGCAGCGTGCTGGAGAGCTCTTGAAGCAGCAGTGCCGCTGTGTCGTCCATGGATGCCCTTTGCGCAAATGAACTTGATCTTTACGGCTTCCTGAAAACTCCAATCTCAACCGCGCAAGGCGGGATTGCGCTTCATCCCGTGGCCGCTGCGGCGTACTGCAAGTACCCATCGCGACACAGGGTTCGTGCACCTTGACCTTGGGCTTTTTAAACAGCTGAATAGAAAAGGACTGTCACGACTCCATCCACGCTCCATTTTAGACTAAGAGGGCTTTAAAGTCAATTTGGGGGCAGTGGAAAAAAATAAAAAAATCTATTTATATCAGAATGTTATTATAGGGCTGTCCGGCGTTGGGTTTTCAGTCTTCGGCAGAATCCTTTTTAAGCCTGAAGGCCAAAATATAATGTTGATATTTATATGTTATTATATAACTTATTTAATAAATTACTTAAAAAATTAATCTATTTTAATCGATCCGTCGAGTTGTGAAACCGCATCGCCGGGTGCGGCTTCTTCGCGAAGCTGAAAGGCGGCCTCCGATTCAGATCCGATCGAAGAGCGGGAAATCCGGCTCGGGGTCAGGCCCCCTTCAGGACATCGATCATCGTGAAAACCCGGCCGCGGGCCCCTTCATCCAGTTTTTTGCGAAGGAAGAGGAGCGCATCCAGCGTTCCCCCTGCGTAGATCTCTCGGCCGTTGACGTTGTGGGTGAACTCGAAACGCACTGTGCGGTCGGCCGAGACCAGGGTGTAAGTGTGCCAGCCGTGGCCGGCGAGGTGCTCCTCGGGAACTGCCCAGCGAGTTTTCTGTATTTCGGGGTCGCGTTCCATGGCGATCTGATCCTCGCTGAACGGGATCCCCAGCCGGTTGAAATAGCGGACCATGGCGCGGGCCGTGCCGCTGGTATCGGCCTTGCCCTTCTGGTGGCTTTCGCGGATCGTGAGGGTGTAGCCCTGGAAGAGCCCGGGAAATGAGTCGGCTGCGTATTCCATCATGGCCTGGAAGCCGACGATCTGCTTGGCCATGTTCGGAGCCACCACGGCCGCGATCTCCGAGCGGCGCACCGCCTCTTCGAGACGGGTGCGGTCGCCGCCGGTCGTTCCCATGACGAAGGGCAGCCCCAGGCGGCAGTAGAACTCGGCGTTCGAGTTAACGGCGTCCGGGTGGGTGTAGTCCACGCTCAGAAACCCCCCATGCCGCCGGCGGGACTCGGTCATGGCCGCCTCGCGGGCCTCGGGGCGAGTCAGCGCGACCGAGACCCCCTTGATGGTGTGAGCCGGCTGCCCGATCTCGGGTCCGGTCAGCGAGATGGGGATCAGCTCGAAGCGCGGGTCGGAGAGGATGTGCCCGGCAACGGTGCAGGCGACCTTTCCGGGGATTCCGTTGACGACGACCTTGACCGTGCTCATAAGGCCTCCTTTACCCTGCCCCCCCCAGCCCCGGTGTCTGAAGCGCCTCCGCGACCGTCCGGCGAAGGCGCGGAAACGTCCCGGGCGCGAATGCGGCCAGCTGCGCCTGGAGGCCGGCCAGTGCTGCGGGGATGAAGTTTACGAAAAAGGGCTTGCCCCGGGTGATGCCGAGGAACCCGAAGGCGCCCAGGATCTGAAGGTTGCGCGCCAGGGCGCAGTGCGCGTAGCAGCTGCGGAAGCGGGCGGGGTCGACCGGATGGCGCCCGGCGGCCCGCTCAACGGCATAACCCAGCAGCTCCTCCTGCTCCCGGGGCGAAAGCCCCACGTAAGGGTCGATCAGGAGCGAGGCGAGATCGTACTGCAGCGGCCCAATCCGCCCGCCCTGGAAATCGATGAAGTACCACCGGCCCTCCTTCTGCATGATGTTGCGCGACTGAAAGTCGCGGTGCATGAAGCCCTCGACGGCATCCTGAAGGGCGCCGGCGGCAATCCGCTCGAACTCCTCCGCCAACTCGGAAAAAGGGATCCGGATGCCCGCGACGGTTTTTAGAAAGGAGTCCAGGAAGTAGCGGCATTCGCGCTCCAGGATCAGATCGCGGCTGTAGCGCGGTGTCTGAAATGCCCAGGCCGGGTCGAATCCCCGGGCGCCCGCTTGGGAGACCTCGATCAGTCGGTCGATGATCGCGCGGTACCAGGCGAGGACCCGGCGCCGGTCCGCTTCCCGGAGGGCGGCCTCCTGGAGGCGGCAGTCGCCCAGATCCTCCAGAAAGACCAAACCGGCGAAGGGATCCGCGAACCGGATCGCAGGCACCGGCGCTCCGATGGCGTGCAGGTGTCGGCCGATGGCAACGAAGCTGTCCGCCTCCGCCATGGGCACCGGCGGGTGCAGACCGTGGTCGGCCGCGACCAGGGAGCGGCCCTCGGCGGCCAGCCGGAACCAGCGCCGGTCGGACCCGTCTCCGGCAAGGGGGCTCCAGGTGCAGCTCTGGGGCAATTCTTCTGAAAAGGCCTGCCGCCAGGCCGCGTCTGCTGCGGCCTCACGGGCGGCGGCGCGGTAGCGTTCCGGCGTGCCGAGGTCCCGCCAGCGGGGGGATTCGGGGATGTAGGCCCGCAGTTCGAGGCCGTCGGCGAGCATCGCCCGGAAGGCGTCCACCGAGTGGGCAAAACGCCCCTCCGGAAGGTAGCCGAGAATGACGGGTTCGAGCACCTGGATGCCGGTGAAGGTGAGGCGGCGGCATCCGGCCGCCGGAGGTCCCTCAGCGAAGCCGGTGATTCGCCCCGCCCCGTCGACCTCGACCGAATCGAATTCCGGGTCTGCGCACAGGACCAGGGTGGCGGCCGGGCGCCGGCGCAGGTGGGCGGCGTAGACCCGGGCGAGATCGACGGCGTGGACGATGTCGGCGTTGACCACCATGAAGGGCCGGCGGTCCCAGAAGTCGGCCGCGTTGCGGATCGCCCCGCCGGTGCCGAGAATCTCCGGCTCAAAGATGAGCGCGACGGGCAGGCCGTAGTCCCGGGCGGCGATGTGGCGCGCCATCTGCGCGTGCAGGTGGTGAGTGTTGACGCGGACGGACTCGCACCCGGCGGCACGCAGCCCTTCGATGTGGAGATCGATGAGCGCTTTCCCGCCCAGGGGGAAGAGCGGTTTGGGCCGGAAGCCGGTGTACGGCAGGAGTCGTGTTCCCAGACCCGCCGCGAGGATCAGGGCTTTCATGGGGTGAGGTGCTTCAGGGCCCGTTCGATCAGGGCGGCGGTGGCGGCGGCCTGTTCCCCGTCCTCCGCGCCGTGGATGCCGAGGCTGCTGAAATACTGCAGGGCGTTATCATAGGCGATCCGGGAAAGGGCCTCGCGGTGGTCGATCTCCTTGCGCCGCAGCATGCGGTTTCCGGCGGCGGCGATTTTGCGGATGCGCTCCTTGCCGGCGCCGGTCTCCTCGCGCGGGGTCTGGATCAGGAACTGGGCCACGATCCGGTAGGACTCCAGCAGGGTTTTCAGGAACATGGCGAAGAGCTTCAGCTTGCGAAACCCGGCGGCGGTCACGTTGAAGCTGTCCGGCAGGCTGGGGTGGGGGATCAGGACGGCCTCCTCCATCAGGAGATTCAGGATGCGCCGCACGTGGGCTTCGGCCGGGGTATCGGCGTCGAAGACGAATTCGTGCTGGAAGAGATCCCGGAACCATTCGAATTCGGTGTGCAGATCAGCGGCCGAGAACTGGAACGCGTCCCGTTGGAGGATCGCAAGCGCCGTGAAGGCGGCCGGCAGGAAGAAGACGATGCAGGTGTTCTTGTAGTAGTCCAGCACCGGCCGCCGGGCAGCGTTCACGATGAAACCGGCGGATTCGGCGGGCCGGCCGGGGTCGGGCTTGAGCGCCTCCAGGCTCTTCTGCTGCACGCAGCCGCCCACCGCGTGAGCGATGGCGCGCCGGTGGTCGAGCACCAGGGTGTCGGCGAGCCGCGCTTCGAGCGCATAGAGATGGTTCAGGTAGACCTCGGCTACGCCCATCACTTCCTCGAAGGTGAACCGCTCCCGGGCCATGTTCAGAATAATGGCGGCCGTGAGGGCCTGCGGGGTGACGACGCTCACCCGGTTGATGTCGAGGGCGATACGGTGGGCAAGCCTCCGGCAGAAGCGGTTCACCGGCGCGCCTTCCAGGGCGGCCGCTTCCTGGAGCGAGATCGGGGCGCTGAAGGTGAGATAGACTTTCCCGTAGCGTTTCTTCAGGAATTTGCGGGCGCGCAGCACCTGGCCGATGCTCTCCGGCTGCTTGTCCCCGCCCTCGATCTCCTGCAGGTAGGACTTCTCCTCCAGGACGTGGTCGTAGGCGATCGAAACCGGGACGATGACGAGGTCGCGGCAGGCCCCGTTGCGGTAGGCATTGAGGATGATCGAGAGCAGCCCCAGTTTGGGTGGGAGGAGCTTGCCGGTGCGGCTGCGTCCGCCTTCGATGAACTGCTCGATGTTATAGCCCTCTTCGAGCAATTTGTGGATGTATTCGGCGAAGGTGCGCGCGTAGAGCACGGCCCCCCGAAAGGAGCGCCGGATGAAGAACGCCCCGCCCCGCCGGAACATCGGCCCCAGCGGCCAGAACGAGAGGTTCTTGCCGGCCGCGACCAGCGGGCAGGGCAGATCGTTGTGGTACATCACGTAGGAGAGGATCAGGTAGTCGACGTGGCTTTTGTGGGAGGGGATGAAGACGATCGGTCCGCGCAGGCCCATGCGCTTGACGGCGGCCAACTCCTCGGGGTTCATCACGACGCCGTCGAACAGGTTGTTCAGGATCCAGCCCACGATCCCGGAGTAGAACAGAATCCAATTCGGCCGGACGTTCGCGGCGATCTCGTCCAGCAGGTCCGCTGCCTTGGCGCGCGCCTCTCCCAGGCTGATCCCCTGGGAGTCGGCGTGAGACTGAAGAAACTGCTGAAAGCGGTCGCTGTCGAGGATGCTCTCCTTGAGCTCGGCGCGGGATTTGAGCACCGGCCCGGTGATGCTCTGGCGATGGCGCTGAAACCGCTCGAGGAGCTCGCCGCGCAGGATCGCCGCCTGGTAATCGGAGGCGTGCGGCCGGATGTCGGGCCGATCCAGGAACGCGCGCAGGTCGATCGGTTCCGATATCTCGACGAAGACCTGTCCGCGTTTCTTGAACAGCGCCACGAGCCCGCGCAGCCGTCCGGGCTCCGCCTCGGGCCCGAAGAGAATGTCGACCAGGGTCGGGTGGGGCCGCGCGGGTTTCTTGCTGAAGAGCACGAGCTGGGGCACGATGAGCACCGGCGCATCGGTGGTCTGCTGGACCGTGATCAGGAACTCGACGGGGTCCGCGGGGGGCCGGCCGAAGCGCCACCAGGGCTGCTTCCCGGGCATGAGGGTGAAAAAGCCGGCCTTCGCGTTCAGGAGCTCTTCACGCAAAAATCCGCTGCCGTAAGGGTCCGGAAACCGCCGCTGCCGGATGAGGCAGTCGAGATGGGCCAGCAGGATGCGGAACATCCGGGCCGGAGACTGCCATAGGAAGAAACGGGCGCCGAGACCGATGCGGGGGTGACGCAACCCGGGGGCGCGGTAGCGGCTGTAGGCGAAAAGAAAGGCGAAGTCGCTCTTGGCCTTGGACGCATAGATGACGACCGCCTCCGGAGGCAGCCGGCGCAGGGCCTCCGTCTGGGGTCCTTCCAGGCGCACGCCGCAGAAAAAAAGCCGGAGCGCCCGGGAAAGGATAGGGCCGGGGCTCTCCGGCAGCACACTGCGGTAGTGGTGGTGCGTGCCGAGCAGAACCCGGTCCATCCAGCGCCGCATCCGGCCCGGGGCCGGCCGCGGTTGCGATACGGGTGCTTCCATGAACGCCGCCTCTGAAGGGGATGGGGTCCGTGAATCGCCCGCCGGCAGGCGTTTCCGTGCCGGGTGCCCTGGCCGGTCGTCAGTCGGGCCTGGAAGGTGGATGGCACGGATGCGACGGACGTCGTTTTCTACCAGAAGCGTGCCCTGTTTGCAACCGGCCGCTTTGCCGAAGCGGCGGCTCCAAGGGGCTCAAAATGACCTTGTCAGGCGGGAAACGGTGTGTTATAGACTCACGATTGTAAAATTGAATTTCATTTCATCCGGTTGTTTTTACCATAGCTTGCACGCTAGGCGATTCGACATCACCCGATTCAATCTTCTTCACATCAGAAAGGAGGACGTAAAAGCTATGAAGACATTGGTTGGCGGTGCGGTGGCGGCGGCCCTGGGGCTGATCGGTCTGGGCCTGTGGTGGTTCGACTTTCTCGTCGTGCTCAAGGGCACCATCCCGGCGCTGCTCCTCCTGGGGGGCGGTTTGGCCATCTACCTCGGCTTCGACGAAATGAAGGACAGCTGGAAGAAAGACGAGACCCCGACCGCATCGGTGGCCCCGGACGAAATGGAAAAATACAAAAGCGAGATCGCCGATCTGAAAAAAGAGCTCGAAACGCTAAAAGCGGAGCGCAAGAGCGAATAGTCCTGCCCGACCACCTAATCGACCCCGGCCGCATGAAGGCGAGCCGGGGTTTTTTTGTGGCCATCCAGAAACGGCGCCTTACGGCCCGCGCCTGCGTTGCCGTTCGTCGCCATCCGCGACGGTGCCCCGCACCGCCTGCGGTGACGACATCTCTGCGGACTCGGCCGGGGCCGTAATCCACTATTTCCGGATGGGCACCATTCGCAACCCCGGTGGTCGAAAGCAGCTGGCCGCGGGGGGTTATCGCCGGCGGTGCGCCCCCTCTATCGCTTCCACCGCCAGGCGGTCGGCGCGCTCATTTTCGACTACCCCGCAATGGCCCTCCACCTTGATCAGTTGGAGATCATCGAACGCCTGCATCTCCCGGCGGATCGCGGCGATCAGCTCCCGGTTTTTCCTGGCGCTCCAGTTCTGCGACAGCACCCCCTTGGCATAGCTGCTGTCCGTGTAGATCCGCACGGGCAGGTTTCGCCGTTTCAAGCTGGCGAGCCCCTTCCGGATGGCGGTCAGCTCGGCGATGTTGTTGGTGGCGATGCCGATGTATTCGGATATCTCTTTGCGGCGGGTGCCCTGAACCAGGACGACCCCGATGCCTGCGGGACCGGGGTTGCCGGAGCAGGCGCCGTCCGTGTAGACGTGCACGCAGCCCTCATCGCCGGCGGGAGGGGAGGCGGGCGCCGAGCGCCGTCCTGCCGGCCGGGAGTCCGCCGGAGGGCCGGCGGGATCGCCGTCGAGCGGCCGCAGGTTTTCGGTTCGAACCCGGTACTCCTGCTCCTGCTCCCGCCGGTACCGGATCCGGGCGAGCCCCCCGGCGGCCAGCGGCCGGCCGCCCTCGTCGGCCGCCACCCAGACCTTGCTGTTCTTGAACCGCATCCGGACCCAGCGGGTCGAATCGTCGTCGCGTGATGGCATGGGCGGGCGAATGGTAATTGGTGTTTGGTGTTTCGTGTTTGGTTTTTGGTGTTTGGAATTTAGTGTTTGGTGTTGGGTGTTGCGCCGGATGTCGACCCTGAAACCAATGTTTACTCTAACTCCGACTCCGACTCCGACTTCACATCCATCCTTATGGTGTTCCTGAAAGGCCGATTCCGCTGCCGACCCCGAGTGCATTTTGGCTCCCGTGGGTCCGGGCGGATCACTCCCCGTAGAGCAGCACCTCCTGCCGAAGCGCGATGAAACCCTCCAATTCCCCGCGCCACGACGCCTCCAGGCTCTCGACCGGCTCCAGCTCTTCCAGCCGGCGGCGAAGGAAGCGGTCCCCGATCAGGAGGTCGATCGGCATGCGCTCGTGCTCGTATTCGTAAGGGGGCGGGCGCCAGGCGAACTCCTGCGGGTGGCGGCGCAGCACCGCCTGGATGAGCCGCAGCGTAGTCGCGTAGGGGGCGTAGCGTTCCGGGTCGGTGACGTGGATCTGGAACCCCCGGCAGGGGCGTCCCTGCCACTTCTGCGAGACGGGTTCGAACACGACGGGCCGGAGCAGGGCGCCGGCCGCAGCGTTTGCGGTCCATTCGGCCTCGATGGCCGGCAGGGAAAAATAAGGAGCCCCGAAGAGTTCGAAGGGTTGGGTCGTCCCGCGTCCCTCGGAGACATTCGTCCCCTCCCAGAGCACCTGGCCGGGGTAGACCAGCGCGGAGGCCGGGGTGGGCAGATTGGGGGAGGGGGCCACCCAGGGAAGCCCCGTGTCGGCGAAGAACATCCCGCGTCTCCAGCCGGACATGGGGACCACTTTCAGCTCGCAGCCGATGCCGAAGCGCGTGTTGAAGAGAAGGGCCAGCTCCGCCAGGCTCAACCCGTGCCGCATGGGAATGGGGAAGCGCCCCACGAAAGAGGCGCAGTCGGCTCTGAGGAGGTTGCCCTCGACGGCCCGGCCGCCGACGGGATTGGGGCGGTCGAGGAGGGCTACCGTTTTGCCGCAGGCCGCCGCGGTCTCCATGCAGTAGGCCAGGCTCATGGCAAAGGTGTAGACCCGGGTGCCGACATCCTGGAGATCCACCAGGAGAAGGTCGATCTCGGCGAACATCTCCGGGGTGGGGATGCGCGTGCGGCCGTAGAGGCTGAAGACCGGAATCGAAAGCGCCGGGTCGAGCAGATCGTCGGACTCGACCATGTTGTCCTGTTTTTCGGCGAAAAAACCATGCTGCGGGGAGAATAGCGCCCGCAGCGCGCGCGGGAAGCGTTCGGCGATCAGCAGCCGGGAGTGCCGGAAGCGGCGGTCGATTGAGGCCGGGTTGCAGAGCAGGCCCAGACGTCGCCCGTGGATCCAGGCGGGGGGATCTGCGAGCAGGCGTTCCAGTCCGGTTTTCACGCGAGCCATGGGGGTTCCTCTACCACAACCGGCACGGCGGCGGAAGCCCCAAACCGGGCCCGCCGCCGGCAGGGGGGTGACCCTTTTTCCGCTGATCGCCGCTGAAACGGCCGCAATTTGCTTGACAGGCCCACGCGAAGATTTTAATAAGATTATTTGCTTTTTCGGCCTGCGGCCGAAAATCCAAGTCACCCGCGTTGCGGGTGGCCGTTGATCCGAGATGCGGGAGCAGGCGTGGAACTGCGGCTGGAGGGTATCGTCGTCATCGTCGGCAGCTACGGAAGCGGCAAGTCCGAAGTGGCCATCCAGCTGGCGGTCCACCACCGATCGAAAGGGATGACGGTGCGGTTGGCCGACCTCGACCTGGTGAACCCCTATTTCCGCTCGCGCGAGGCCAGGCGGCCGCTGGCGGCGATGGGCATCGAGGTGGTGCTGCCCCCGGAGGTCTACCTGCAGGCGGATCTGCCGGTGCTCAGCCCCCTGGTTGCGGGCATCATCCGGCAGACCGGCGGGCTCACCCTCCTCGATGCGGGCGGCGATCCGGTGGGCGGCCGGGTGCTGGCGGCGTTGGGGGATGCGTTTTCCGGCCGGCCGGCCCAGGTGTTCCAGGTCGTGAACCCCCTGCGGCCCGCCACGGCGACCCCGGCTGCGTGCCACCGCCTCCGCCGGGAGATCGAGTCGGCCGCCAAGCTCCCCGTCACCGGCCTCATCGGGAACGCCAACCTGATCGACGAGACCACGGTGCGGGAGATCACCGAGGGCTACCGGTTCATGCGGGCGCTGGCCGCAGAGAGCGGTCTGCCGCTCATCTGCATCACCGCGGCCGAGGAGCTGATGGCGGAGTTGAGCCCGGCGGAGTTCGCCTGTCCGCTTCTTGCGATCCGCCGGCAGCTCGTGCCGCCCTGGAAAAGGGCGGCGCGGCTGAACGGCATTGCAAATGCAACGCCCCGGGAGCCGGTCCCGCCGGGGCGAAACAAGGAGTAAGGATATGACCTACGAGCACATCATCGACAAAAACCGCTGCAAGGGATGCGGGTTGTGCGTCGCCGCCTGCCCGAAGAACGTCCTGGAGATCAGCGGGGAGGTGAACCTCAAGGGCTACTTTCCGGCCTACCAGGCCCGGCCGGAGGACTGCATTTTCTGCGCCATCTGCGCCACGGTCTGTCCGGATGTGGCCATCACCATCAACGAGATCGCCGGCGAGGCCGCCGGCCGCGGGAAACGGAGGGGGTAGCATGGGCAAGGTGCTGATGAAGGGCAACGAAGCCATCGGCGAGGCGGCCATCCGGGCCGGTTGCCTGAACTACTTCGCCTACCCGATCACGCCCCAGTCCGAGGTGGCCGAATACCTCTCCAAGCGGCTGCCGGAGGCGGGCGGCACCTTCGTGCAGGGCGAGAGCGAGGTGGCCGTCGCCTATATGATCTTCGGCGCCGCCGCCTGCGGCGCGCGGGTCTTCACCACCTCCTCGAGCCCGGGGATCAGCCTCATGTCCGAGGGGATCAGCTACATCACGGCCGCCCAGTGCCCGGCGGTGTTCGTCAACATCATGCGCGGAGGACCCGGGCTCGGCGGCATCCTGCCCTCCCAGGCCGACTACTTCCAGTCGGTGAAAGGCGGCGGGCACGGCGACTACCGGCTGCTGGTCATGGCCCCCTCCAGCGTCCAGGAGGCGGTCGAAATGGTGATGCAGGCTTTCCCGCTCGCGGAGAAATACCGCAATCCCGTCATGATCCTGGGCGACGGGCTGATCGGGCAGATGATGGAGCCCGTGGCCTTTCCGGACCACCTGCAGATCCCCCCCACGAACAAGGACGACTGGGCCACGAACGGCATGGACACCCGCGGCAGCGCAACCCGCAACCTCGTCAAGACCCTCTACCTCGTACCCGAAGAGCTGAACGCCCACAACCTGAAGCTCAAGGCCAAGTACGAGCGTATGATCCGGGAGGAGATCCGCTTCGAGCCCTACAACCTGGAGGGCGACTACCGGGTCCTGATCGTCAGCTACGGGACCATGAGCCGGGTGTGCCGCACGGTGATCGACAACTTCAA
>JALOOS010000206.1 GCA_025454275.1 Desulfobacterales bacterium
GGCCGCCACGACGGCGGTGACGATGAGGGGGCCCACGCCGAAGGCGAGCGTTCCGCCCATGTTGAAGACCGACATGGCGAAGCTGAAGTGCCGCCCGGCATAGGTCGCGATCATCCCGGCCACCGGTGGGTGGAACATGGCCTGGCCGGTGGAGCCGATCACGATAAAGAAAACCAGGACGAGAAAACTCGGCGCCACCCCGACCAGGGGGATGAAGATCATCGAGAGGATCGGGCCGCCTAGAACGAAAAGCCGCGTGCGGTAGTGATCCGCCAGGTAGCCGGCCACGGGCTGGACGATGAACATGAGAAAGCGGCTGACGCCCGCCAGCAGCCCCACCTGGGCCAGAGAGAGCGAGAAGGTGTCGGCGAAGACCGGCAGGAGCGGGTTGATGAAAGAGGCGTAGAGATCGCCCGTGAAGTGAACCAGGGTCAATGCAAAGAGCACCCTGATATTCGCCTTGGTATGATCCGTCATCCGTCTGTCCTGCCCGGCCGCCGCGTTCAATCACCGCTGCAGCGCGATGCCCTGTAACAGGATTAGCGCGGTGGGTCAAGGATGGTTCGGATGCGATTGACGGGGCGGCTTCCTGGGTTAGATTCCTTATATGCGTCGGATGTTTTACGGAACCGTCGGCCGGTGCCAAACGGTTGTGCGGTTTCAAGACAGCCTTCCAGGAGGCTTCGAATGGATCCAACTCTTGTGCGGCTCGGTCTTCTCGGTGAACAGGAGGGCGCCGGATCCGGATCGGCCCGCCGCTGCCGGGGCAAGCTGCTGGAAGTGGTGAGCCCCATCGATCTTCAGATCATCGGCCGGATTCGCACGGCCGGCGTCGAGGATTACGAAGCCGTGGCGGGAGCGGCCGCAGGCGCCTTCGACGCCTGGGCGGCGGTTCCCGCCCCCAAACGCGGTGATATCGTTCGCCGCATCGGGGATCTTCTCCGCGCGCACAAGCGGGAACTCGCTGAGATCATCGCCCTCGAGACCGGCAAGATCCTGCCCGAGGCGGAGGGCGAGGTGCAGGAGATGATCGATATGGCCGACTTTGCCGTCGGCCTCTCGCGCATGCTCTACGGTAAGACCATGCCGAGCGAGCGTCCCGGGCATCGGCTCTACGAGCAGTGGCTTCCCCTCGGGCCGGTCGGCGTGATCACGGCCTTCAACTTTCCGCTGGCGGTCTGGGCCTGGAACGCCTGGATCGCCCTCGTCTGCGGCAACACCGTGGCCTGGAAGCCGTCCTCGAAAGCAGCCCTTTCGGCTGTCGCCGTCATGAAGCTGATCTGGCCGCTCTTCAAGGAATGCGGCCTTCCGGAGGGGGTGCTGAACCTGGCGGTCGGCGAGCGGTCCGCAGTCGGTGAGCGCCTGATCCACGACCGGCGCCTTCCGCTGATCTCGGCCACGGGCAGCGTCGCCATGGGACGCCGGGTGGCGCAGGCGGTGGCGGCGCGGCTGGGCCGAACCATTTTGGAGCTCGGGGGAAACAACGCCGTCATCGTCGCTCCGAGTGCCGATCTCGACCTGGCGGTTCGGGCGGTCTTGTTCGGGGCCGTTGGCACAGCCGGCCAGCGCTGCACCACCACCCGGCGCGCCATCGTGCACCGGGAGATCTACCGGCCTTTTTGCGACGCCCTTACCGCCGCCTATCGGCGACTGCGGATCGGAAACCCGCTCGAGGCCGGCATCGACATGGGGCCCTTGATCGACCGCGGGGCCGTGCGCGCCATGCAAGATGCACTGGCACGGCTGAAGGATCAGGGCGGCCGGGTTCTCTACGGCGGCGAACCGCTTTACGGCGGGACCTACGCGGCCGGCACCTACGTCGTCCCCTGCCTGGCAGAGGCCGCCCCCGGCCTGCCCATCGTGCGGGAGGAGACCTTCGCCCCCATCCTCTACTTGATGCCGTATGGTTCCATCGACGAGGCGATCGCGTTTCAGAATGCGGTGCCCCAGGGGCTCTCCTCGGCCATCTTCACGAACGATCTCCGCGAGGCGGAGCGCTTCCTCAGCCACCAGGGCAGCGACTGCGGCATCGCCAATGTCAACAGCGGCACCTCCGGGGCCGAGATCGGCGGCGCCTTCGGCGGCGAGAAGGAGACCGGGGGCGGACGCGAGGCCGGCTCCGACGCCTGGAAGGCTTACATGCGCCGCCAGACTTGCACCGTCAACCGGTCGCAGGAGCTGCCGCTTTCCCAAGGGATCGAGTTCGCGATAACCTAACGATGGGCCCCTGCACCCACATGGTGCGCAAACGTGTCAGGTACCAGGAACAAAATGACGATCCCCCGGAGACATTCCATCGGCAGGAGCTTGATCCTGCCGATCGCGGCATTACTCATCCTGGGGCCGTTCGCCCTTGCGGCCGATAGGGAAGTGAGCGAGGGGACGCCCCCGGCGGGCGGTCAGGTGCTCATCTCCCATTTGAAGCCAGAGCCGCGGGGCGGCAAGGCCTACAAGCTTGTCTACCAGGTTCCGGTTGCCATCGATCTCTATTGGAGATTCAAGACGGATTTCGGGAGCGATTTCCTGGCGAGCCACAAGTACATCCGAGCGCATCGGTTGGTTTCTCGCGACGGCATGACGGTTCTTACCGAAAACAAATACGCCAATGCCCCGGATGCCTATTTCCGGTGGAAGACCCGGCTCTACCCCCAGGAGCGGCGATTGAGCTTCGTCTTGACCAACCCGGAGGAGTGCGGACAGCGGTTTCACTACGGCCACATCCAGGTGGAGCCGCAAGGGGATCGGACCCGGGTCACCCAGGTGGCCTATTTCGACTTTCGGGGAGCATCCCTCTGGTCACTGTACCCCTGGGGCGGAGGAATGCGGGATTTTCTCGTTTACACGGCCAAATGGGAGGAGGAGACCGTTGTACGTCTCAAGGGGCGCTACTCCTCAGCGACGGCCGACTAAACCCTGATCTTGAACCGATGCGAACCAACGGCCACGTTCATCTCCTCGCGGCCCTTCGCCTGCTGCTGGTGGGTTTCATTATCTCCGGCTGCGCCATCGTGCCATCGCCGACCCGATCGGCGCGGGTTGGCGATGGAGGTGAACTGGGATCCTGCGCGGAGCTCTTCTCATCCATCGACCGGAGCATCGCCCGGGCCGGGGTGATCGACGCCGGGGCCTTCCGGGTGGAGGGATATCCTTACCTTAGGGTCAACCGCTTCCTGGCCTCCTTTGGCAAGGAGCCGCTCGATCCGGACGCCTTCAACGCCTGGATCGGGAGGATGCAGGCCTTGGACCGGGAAGCCCGCCGCTTCGAACTCGCCAACTTTGCGGACGCATCCGGAGGTGTCGACGGGCAGGGGGCAGGGCGGGCGGGCCTCGATCCGCTGATTGCCGGCTGCGGTGACCGGCTGAAGGCAGCCGACTTCTCGACCCCCGAAGGGCGGGTGGCGCTGCGGGAAGCGCTGACGGTGCCTGATGAGTACCTGGTGCATTGGCAGATCCTGGGACTCTATCCTGTCACCCGGCTGTTCGTCTCCGCCGGCGTGTCGCGGTGGCACGCCGGGGCTCGCGGCGGCTTTTCGAACGACCCCCCGGTCGGGGGGCGGGGCATTCGATATGTTCCGGAAACCATGCCCGGGTCGATCCCTCTCAGTGCCGCCGTAAGAGAGACCCCCCGCGACGCCTTGGGGGTGCCGGATTACACCGAAAGCACCTTGGATCTGCTCTTTCGGGCCTATGCACCGGTGTGGGAGGTTGCGACCGAAGGGGGGTTCGACCGCATCGGCGCCCCGGCCTGGAGCGCCGATGGCCGCTTATCCGTTGACAAGACCCGGCCCCTGGTTTTCACGTTTCTATCGTTTTCGCGTTTTGAAGGCGAGGTGCTCACCCAGCTCAACTACACCATCTGGTTTCCGGCCCGGCCTAAAGCGCATGTCCTGGACATTTACGGCGGGTTTCTCGACGGGCTTACCTTCCGCGTGACTTTGGACATGGAAGGCAACCCGCTGCTCTACGAAACGGTCCATAATTGCGGGTGCTACTATGCCGCCTATCCTACGCAGCGGCTGAAGGTCCGGGAGAGGATCGACCTCGCGGA
>JALOOS010000207.1 GCA_025454275.1 Desulfobacterales bacterium
ATGATCCGGCAACGTGCATGCTTTTTCCCGCCAGCCCGGCCTCGGCCAGCCGGTTTACGAAAAACCGGTTGAAGGGGCGTATCAGCAGAAAGTAGAGCCGCCCGGTCCAGTGCTTGTAGCGGACGATCGTGACGAAGTGAAAACGGTTGCGGGGGCGCTCGCGGGGTTCGACCACCACCCCCATGTACGCCGTCAAGTGAGACTCCTCCGGGCAGCAGCCGATCCAGTAGCGGTCCTCGCGTGCCAGCGAAACCGAGAAGAACCAGACGTTGCCGCAGGCGAGCATGGGGATCTCTTTCGGAATCCAGTCATCCATCTCCGGAAGCGGCTGCTGACGGATGCCGAGCAGCCTGACCAAGCCGGACCTCACCCGATACAGAAACCGGATGAGGCCCGGCCGGTAGGAGAACATGCCTGCCAGAAACTCCTGGAGCGTCACCTCGCCCTCCACGGTCCTGACGCCGACGTAGTCGGCCTCTTCCAGGAGAACCCGGAGCTCCTCAACCCCGTCGATGTAGCGCATCCGGCCACCGGTGTTTAAACACGGTTCACCCGTCACGGCCGGCCCTGCAAGCGGCCGCCGTCCCACGCAGCGCATCCTCCAGCAGGACCCGGCAGTACCGGCAGGGGGCGTCGGACTTGCGGTCCACGTCCTGCTCGCTGCGGCAGTAGTGCATGAGGCAGGCCGGGTCGGGGCAGTGGCGCAGGCCGAAGGTGTGCCCCAGCTCATGCAGGGCCTCTTTCACGATCCGCAGGCAGGCCCCCTCCGCGCCGCCGCGGGCGCCCGGCACGCAGTTCAACCGATGGATCGAGAGCACGCAGGCGCTCCCGCCCAGCTGGGCCTCCCCGTAAACATGGGTGAGGATGGGAATGAAGAGGTCCACCCGGACCAGCGCCAGCAGCTTGAACGCATCCGGCGGGGCGGATGCTGCCAGGGCCTTCAGAATGGCGGTGGAGTGGTACTGGCGGCGGGTCGGGTCGAAGGCGAACGCAAGGTCCGGGAGGATCGTTTCGACCCGCACCGCGGTGCGAAACACCCGTTCGATGCCGCGGCCGACCGCGGCGAGGAGCGCCGGGTCGAAGTCGCCGACCGGTGCGATCAGGATCGTCTGCAAAGCGGGCGCGTTCAAGCGGGCTTCTTCAGCGCGTAGCGCCTGATCTTGCTGTAAAGGGTCGAGCGGTCGATCTCGAGCATGCGGGCGCTGCGGGCGATGTTCCACTGGTGCTCCTCCAGCACCTGCCGCAGGTGGGCCTTCTCGGCCGCCGCCAGGCTGCGCGGCCCCGCCGGGGCGCCGTCGCCCCGGAAGATGGGCAGGTCCCGGGGCGTAACCTGGCGGCTCTTCGCCACCACCACGGCGCGTTCGATCGCGTTCTGCAGCTCCCGCACGTTGCCCGGCCAGTCGTAGAGCATCATCTCGTCCATGGCCTCGCGGGTGATCCGGTCCACCGTCCGGTGGGTCTCCTGGACGAAGCGGCGCAGGAAGTGTTCGGCCAGGAGCGGGATGTCCTGCTTGCGCTGACGCAGCGGCGGCAGGGCGAGGCCGACGACGTTCAAGCGGTAGAAGAGGTCCTCCCGGAAACGGCCCTCGCGGATCGCCTGCGCGAGGCTGCGGTTCGTGGCGGCGATCACCCGGAAGTCGGCCTCCAGCGGCTGGGTGCCGCCCACCCGGTAGAAGACCCGGTCCTCCAGCACCCGCAGGAGGTCGATCTGCATGCGCATCCCGATCTCGCCGATCTCGTCCAGGAAGAGGGTGCCGTCGTGGGCGAGCTCGAGCCGGCCCTTGCGGGTCTCCTTGGCGTCGGTGAAGGCCCCTTTCACGTGCCCGAAGAGCTCGCTCTCCATCAGGTGCTCGGGGATCGCTCCGCAGTTGACGACGACAAACGGCCCCTGGGCACGGCGGCCCTGGCTGTGGATGGCCCTGGCCGCAAGCCCCTTGCCGGTGCCGGTCTCCCCGGTGATGAGGACCGTGCTGTCGGTCGGGGCCACATCGCAGATCAGGTCGAAGACCTTCTGCATGGCCTCGGACTGGCCGATCATGTTCTCGAAGCGGGTGCGCTCCTTGTGCTGTTCGCGCAGGAAGAGGTTTTCGCGGCTCTGCTGCTGGTGGCGGATGATCTTGCCGATCAGGACCCCGAGCTCATTGGGGTCGAAGGGCTTGAGCAGGTAGTCGAACGCCCCGTTCTTCATGGCGTCGATGGCGGAGCTGATCGACCCGTAGGCGGTGATCATCACCACGGCCACGTCCGGATCGCTCTCCTTGACCCGCCGCAGCACCTCCAGCCCGCTGATCCCCTCCATCTTGATGTCGAGCAGCATGATGTCGAAGCGCTTCTCCGCGCACATCGAAAGCGCCGCCTCTCCGCTGGCGGCGGTCGCGACCTCGTGCCCGTCGCGCTCCAGCCAGCCGGCCAGGGACTCGCGCATGATGATCTCATCATCGACGATCAGGACCCGCGTGCGATTCATGGCCTCCTCCTGTCCCGGCCGGCGGTGGAACGGCATGCCCCTGGACCGGCAGCGTGATGATGAAGGTGGTGCCCTCCCCGACGGCGGAGTGGGCGCTGATCGCGCCGCCGTGCTCGTGGATGATCCCGTAGGCCACCGAGAGCCCGAGACCGACGCCCTTGCCCTTTTTCTTGGTGGTGAAGAAGGGTTCGAAGAGCCGCGGCAGGTTCTCGGCCGGGATCCCCGCCCCGGTGTCCTGGACCCGGACCACGACGGCTGATCCGGCCGGATCCCGCGCCGCCTCGATGCGCAGAGTCCCGCCCCCCTTCGCCTCCATGGCCTCGGCTGCGTTGGAGAAGAGGTTCATGAAGACCTGCTGGAGCTGGTCTTCCGAGCCGACCACCTCCGGAAGGCCTGTTGCCAGCTCCCGCTCGACCGTGACCCCGGCGATTTTGAGCAGGTTGGCGTTGATCAGAAGCGTCTGCTCGATCAGCTGCAGCAGGTTCACGTGCTGCTTCTCCGCGATCGGCTGGCGCGAAAAGGCGAGGAGGTTGGAGACGATCCGGGAGGTGCGCCGCGTCTCGGTCTCCATCAGGCTGAGGTAGCGCCGGAACTGCTCGATCTCCTTCGGGCCGAGCGCCTGCTCTTCGCCGATGCGCTTCATGAGCATCACCAGGTTGAGGATCCCCGCGATGGGGTTGTTGATCTCGTGCACGACGCTCGCCGCCAGCTTGCCGAGCGACGACATGCGGTCCTGGTGCAGGAGCTTCTCGTGGGTCGCTTTGAGCTCGCAGGTGCGATCCTCCACCATCTGCTCCAGGCGGCGGGTGATCTCCTCCTCCTCGCGGCGGTGCTGGGTGATGTCCCGGCTGATGTGGATGAACTTGGCGATCTTGCCTTCCTTTTCCCAGATCGGGTAGACGCTGACCTCGTAGTAGCGGATCGAGCCGTCCGGGAGCACGCGCTTCTGGACGCGGCGCACCTGGCACTGGTCCTGAACCACGCTCTTCAGAGGGCACCCCTCGCCGTTCTCATTGCAGGGTTCATCGGTCCCCCGGTAGATCGAGTAGCACTTGCGGCCGATCACCTGCGGGCGTGACAACCCCATCTTGCGCAGAAAGGCCTCGTTGGCCTCGATGACCGACATGTCCGGGGTGATGACCAGGATGAAGTCCTGGATCCCGTTCACGAGGGTCTCCATCTCGCGCGT
Source organism: Desulfobacterales bacterium (assembly GCA_025454275.1). Taxonomy (GTDB): domain Bacteria; phylum Desulfobacterota; class Desulfobacteria; order Desulfobacterales; family SpSt-501; genus SpSt-501. The sequence goes on from JALOOS010000207.1 coordinate 3,657, forward strand.
GCGCTCCCGCAGCTTCTGCTCTTCCCGTCCGATGGCCCGCCAGAAGAGGCGAAACACCCGGTAGGAGAGGATCCGGATCCGGGGCGGGCGGGTGGCGAGGACGGTCTCGAGGACCCCGGGGTCGGGGGTCAGGATGATGATCAGGTCGATGGCCTGGCGGGTGTCGTAGAGCCGGCGGAAATCCGTAAAGGTCGCAAGCCCGAGCCGGCCTGCCAGCGCCATGCCGGGGCTCTCCGGGTCCGGGTCGGCCACGGCCACGATCGGGGCGTGCAGCTCCTCCTGCTCGTAAACCGAGGTGGTCTTGCGGAGGATCTCGGCGCAGAACTCACCGCCGCCGACGATGCCGATGGTGATGACGGAGGGCGATGGGCTCATCGCGACGTCTCCC
>JALOOS010000208.1 GCA_025454275.1 Desulfobacterales bacterium
CATCCTTGCCGCCTACCGCGAGGCGATCGCCGCGGGATACCGCTTCTACAGCTACGGGGATGCGATGCTCATCGAGTGACAAATGAAAATGAGTAACGAGTAACGAGTAACGAGTAACAAAAGAAAACAAGTAATGAGTAACGAGCAACGAGTAACGAGTGAAAAGATGAGGTCGGGATAATGAATCGGAGTACGAAAAGAAAAAAGCAGAAAACCGGCGACCGGCGACCGGCGACGGGTGACCGGCTCCGGGCGACGGGTGACCGAGGTCCAGGTGACAGCCATGTTCCGCTTTGAGGTGGTCGCGCAATCGGCCGGGAGCCGGGCCCGGTCGGGGGTGATCCGGACCGCGCACGGGGAGATCGAGACCCCGATCTTCATGCCGGTCGGCACGCTGGGGTCGGTCAAGTCGCTTACCCCCGAGGAGCTCGATGCCGTCGGGGCCCGGATCATTCTCGGCAACACCTACCACCTCTACCTGCGGCCGGGGTTAGAGGTGGTCGATGCCTTCGGGTCTCGGCAACACCTACCACCTCTACCTGCGGCCGGGGTTGGAGGTGGTCGATGCCTTCGGGGGGCTGCACCGGTTCATGCACTGGGATGGCCCCATCCTGACCGACAGCGGCGGCTTCCAGGTCTTCTCCCTGGCGCGGCTCGCCCGGGTCGACGAGGGAGGGGTGACCTTCCAATCCCACGTCGACGGCTCCCGCCATCGACTGACCCCGGAAGGGGTGATTTCCATCCAGCGCCGGTTGAACTCGGACATCATGATGTGCCTGGACCAGTGCACGCCCTACCCGGCGGATGGCGACACGCTGCGTCGGGCCGAGTCCGTCACCTTCGAGTGGGCGCGCCGCTGCCGGGACGCCTGGCGCCGTGAAGGCGAGGGGCACCAGGCGCTTTTCGGGATCGTTCAGGGGGGGATGGACCGCGGGTTGCGGGCGGAAGCCGCCGAGAGGCTCGGGGCGCTCGACTTCAGCGGGTATGCCCTGGGCGGGTTGAGCGTCGGGGAGCCCCAGGCGCTGATGCTGGAGACCGCCGAGTTCAGCCTGCCGCTGCTCCCGGAAAAGAAGCCCAGGTACGTGATGGGGGTCGGCACCCCGGAGGACTTGGTCGAGCTGGTCGACCGCGGGGCCGATATGTTCGACTGCGTGCTCCCCACCCGCAACGCGCGCAACGGCCAGCTCTTCACGCGCCGGGGCACCCTCACCATCACCAACGCCTGCTACCGCCTGGATGCGGCTCCGCCCGATGAGACCTGCGGCTGCTACACCTGCCGGCACTACTCCCGTGCCTACCTGCGCCACCTGTTTCTCTCCCGGGAGCTGCTCGCCTACCGGCTGAACACCCTGCACAACCTCTACCACTTCCTGACCCTGGTCCGCGAGATGCGCGAGGCCATCGGCAAGGGGGACTTCGGGGGTTTCAAAAAGCGGTTTCGCGAAGCCCGTGAAATCTGATATACAGGGAAATTGATCCGGAAGGAATTGACCCGCCGCGCGCAACCCGCAGCCCGAAAAGGAGGAGCGCCATGAAAGAGAAGGTGCAGCAGGCCATCGACAAGATCCGCCCCCTTCTGCAAAAGGACGGCGGGGACGTGGAACTCGTGGACGTAAGGGAAGGAGTCGTCACGGTGCGGTTGACCGGGGCCTGCCGCGGCTGCCCCATGTCGCAGATGACGCTCAAGAACGGGATCGAGAAGTTCCTGAAGAAGGAGATCCCCGAGGTCGTCTCGGTCCAGGCTGCGCGGTGAGGGCGTCGGCAATCGGAACTCTCATGCTTGAAATCAACTCGGGAGGGGTGCGATGAAGATTCTGAAGATCGATCATCTGGGGGTCGCGGTCAAGAGCATCGACGCCGGCAAGAATTTCTGGACCGACGTGCTGGGGCTGCGCTTCGAAGGAACCGAAACCGTGGCCGAGCAGAAGGTGACCACCGCCTTCTTCCCTGTCGGGGAGAGCGAGGTCGAGCTGCTCGAGTCCACCGCGCCGGACGGGCCGATCGCCAAATACCTGGAAAAACGCGGGGAGGGGATCCAGCACATCGCCTTTCGCGTCGCGGACATCGAGGAGGCCCTCGCCGAGCTCAAGGCCAAGGGGATCCAGCTGATCGATGAGAAACCGCGCAAAGGTGCCGGCGGCGCGAAGATCGCCTTCCTCCACCCCAAGGCGACCAGCGGGGTGCTGGTGGAGCTCTGCGAACGCAGCTAAGCTGAAATGACGGATTGTGCATAGGGCATAGGGCCTAGAGCGCAGAATCAAGCCTCGACGGGATCACCTCTTTTTTACCCTCTGCCCCCTGCTCTATGCCGAATGAAGAAGGAGATGGAAGCCATGGCCCCGCATCCCGACTACGCGAAATGGCAAGAGCTCGCATCCAAGGAGCTGCGCGGAAAACCGGTCGAAACCCTCAACTGGAAGACCCCCGAGGGGATCCCGGTCAAGCCGCTCTACACGGCCGAGGACCTCGAAGCCTTCGAGCATCTGAACTCACTGCCGGGGCTGCCCCCCTATGTGCGCGGCCCGCGGGCCACCATGTACGCCCACCGGCCCTGGACCATCCGCCAGTACGCCGGGTTCTCCACCGCCCGCGACTCCAACGCCTTCTACCGCCGCAACCTGGCGGCCGGCCAGATGGGGCTATCGGTGGCCTTCGACCTCGCCACCCACCGGGGCTACGATTCCGACCATCCCCGGGTCTCCGGAGATGTCGGCAAGGCCGGGGTGGCGGTGGACAGCGTCGAGGACATGAAGATCCTCTTCGACCAGATCCCCCTCGACAAGATGTCGGTCTCCATGACCATGAACGGGGCGGTGCTGCCGGTCCTGGCCGGCTACATCGTGGCCGCGGAAGAGCAGGGGGTGAGCCAGGCGAAGCTGACCGGCACGATCCAGAACGACATCCTGAAGGAATACCTGACCCGCAACACCTACATCTACCCGCCCGCGCCCTCCATGCGGATCGTCTCGGACATCATCGCCTACTGTTCGCGGCACATGCCCAAGTACAATACGATCAGCATCAGCGGCTACCACATGATGGAGGCCGGGGCGAGCTCGGTCCTGCAGTGCGCCTTCACGCTGGCCGACGGCCTGGAGTACGTGCAGGCCGCGCTGAAAAGCGGGCTCGGGATCGACCAGTTCGCCCCGCGGCTCTCCTTTTTCTTCGGCATCGGCATGAACTTCTTCATGGACATCGCCATGCTGCGGGCGGCGCGCTTTTTGTGGCACCGGCTCATGAGCCGCTTCAACCCCGCGGACCCCCAGTCCTCGATGCTGCGCACCCACTGCCAGACCTCCGGGTGGAGCCTGACGGCCCAGGACCCCTACAACAACATCATCCGCACCACCCTGGAGTGCCTCTCGGCCGTGCTGGGCGGGACCCAGTCGCTGCACACCAACTCCTTCGACGAGGCGGTCGGACTGCCCACCGATTTCTCCGCGCGCATCGCCCGCAACACCCAGTTGATCGTCCAGGAGGAGTCCCAGGTCTGCCGCGTGGTGGATCCCCTGGCCGGCTCCTACTACATTGAAGCCCTGACCGACGGGATCATCCGGGAGTCCATGAAAATCATCCAGGAGGTGGAGGAGCTCGGGGGCATGGCCAAGGCCATCGAGACCGGGATGCCCAAGCTGCGGATCGAGGAGGCCGCCGCCCGCCGCCAGGCCCGGATCGACCAGGGGCTGGACGTGATCGTCGGCGTGAACAAATACCCGGTGAAGGAAGAGGTGGACCTCGACATCCTCGAGGTCCCGGCCAGCGTGCGCGACGAGCAGATCGCCCGGCTGAAGGCGATCCGCGCCGCGCGCGACAACGCGGCCGTGGAGCGGGCCCTCGAGGCGCTGGCCCGGGGGGCGGAGGGCGGCGCCAATCTCCTCGAGCTCACGATCCCCGCCGTGCGCCTGCGGGCCACGGTGGGCGAGGTCTCCGACGCCCTCGAGCGGGTGTTCGGCCGTTTTGTCGCCACCACCCGGGCCGTTTCGGGCATCTACTCGGCGGAGTACGGCAACAGCGAAGTCATCCAGACGATCCGCGCGCGCTGCGACCAGTTCAAGCAGCGCGAAGGGCGGCGGCCGCGGATTCTGGTGGCCAAGATGGGCCAGGACGGCCACGACCGCGGCATGAAGGTGATCGCCACCGGGTTCGCCGACCTGGGGTTCGACGTCGACATCGGCCCCATGTTCCAGACCCCGGCCGAAGCCGCGCGCATGGCGGTTGAAAACGACGTCCACGTCGTGGGCGTCTCGACCCTCGCCGCGGGGCACAAAACCCTGGTGCCCGAGCTGGTCGCGGCCCTCCGGCAGGAGGGGGGCGAGGAGATCCTGGTGGTGGTGGGCGGAATCATTCCTCCCAAGGATTACGACACCCTCCACAAGGCCGGGGCCGCCTGCGTCTTCGGCCCCGGCACACCGGTGACCACGGCGGCCAAGAGCCAGATTCTATTAGGCGAGCGGCAGGAGATGAGCCGACGGGGATGAGGAATTCGCGCGCGAGATGAAGCCCGTTCCATCGCAAGCTTTCATCGACGGGGTTCTGGCGGGCGACCGGCGGATCCTCTCCAAGACGATCACCCTGATCGAGAGCGCGCTCTCCGCCCACCGGGAGGCGGCCGCCCAAAT
>JALOOS010000209.1 GCA_025454275.1 Desulfobacterales bacterium
TGTGCCGCCGGTTGGCGCTGCCGCCCCTGGCCGCCTATGGGTTCGGCCCCGAGCATCTCTCCGAGCTGGTCTCCAAATCGCTTGCCGCCAGCAGCATGCGCGGCAACCCTGTCGACCTGACTTCCGCCGACATCGCTTCGATCCTCGATCAGGCCCGGTGAACCTGCTTCCCGTTGCAATCGGCCGAATCAATGTTATCTATGAAAGGATTAATCCAATACGGGATAAATGACCCGGGCGCTGCCATGAAAAGGCATTGTACAATTATTGCTGCGATTATTGCACTGCTGTCGACGGCGGCCTCCGCCGCGGCCGATCCGGGTCTGACCCGCCTGGTCAAGAAAATCCAGCCGGCGGTCGTGACACTGATCGCATACGACGTGCAGAACCACATCGCCGGGATCGGAACCGGGTTCTTCGTAGACTCCCGCGGCCATTTGATCACCAACTTCCATGTGCTCGGCGGCAACTACGCGGCCAGCGTCCGCACCCACAAGGGCAGGCTCTACCCCGTCAAGTCCGTGGTGGCCGAGAACAAAGCCGCCGACCTGCTGAAACTGCAGGTGGAGATCCCGGCGGATGAGGTGGCATGGATCCCCGTGAGCGACCGGCTCCCGGAAATCGCCGAGCGGGTCTTCGTGGTGGGCAGCCCCATGGGCCTGGAGCAGACGGTGAGCGAGGGTATCGTCTCTTCCCTGCGCGAGATTCCCGTCGTGGGCCCGGTGTTTCAGATGTCGGCGCCGATCTCCCCGGGCTCCAGTGGAAGCCCCGTGCTCAGCGCCAAGGGTCAGGCGCTCGGCATTGCCACTTTCCAGTTCGTTCAAGGTCAGAACCTCAACTTCGCGGTGACGGCCCGGCAGATAATGGCATTGAAGACCTTCGCCGAACCCATGTCGGTATCGGAGTGGACCTTCGCTCACCTCGGCAGCAAACCGCGGGCTGCCGAGGAGTTGTGCCGGATGGGGTTCCGATTTTCGATCGAAGGCGAAGACCGGCTGGCGCTGGAGCATTTCCTGAAGGCGACGCAAGCGGATCCGACCGACGCCGAGGCCTGGAGCGGCTTGGGGTCGTGTTACGCCGGCCTGGACCATACGGAAGAGGCCCTCGCCGCCTTCCGGCAGGCCGTGCAGGCCAACCCGCGGGACGAAGTGTCCCACTTCCGCCTGGCGAACTTCTACAGACGGATCGGCCGCTACGATGAGGCCATCGCCGGCTACCGCGAGGCACTGGCCATCAACCCGCTGTTTGAGGCCGCCTATTTCAACCTGGGCCTCGTGTGCGTGGAGCTTGGACGGTATGCCGAGGGAAAGGACGCCTTCGAAGCCGTGACCCGGATCAACCCGGAAGCGGGCCCGGCCCACTATAACGCCGGCCTGGCCTACATCCGTTTGGGACGATTCCGGGAGGCGCTCGAAGCGCAGAAGATCGTCGTCCGGATCAACCCGGGCTACGCCCCGGCCTATTACGCCATGGGCACCGCTTTGAACAGGCTGGGGCAGCCCCGCGATGAGATCGAGGCTTACCGCGAGGCGATCCGCGTGGATCCGGACTTCGCCCCGGCCCATCACGCCATGGGCACCGCGATGCTGCATCGAGGGGATACCCCCGGAGCGCTCAATCAGTACCGGATTCTGCAGAGACTAGACGAGGGCATGGCCCGCAACCTTTTCGACCAGATCTACCCGATGAATGACGACACAGCCCCCGCTAAAGGAACTGCCCCGCAGCGCCAACCATAACTGCTTCGGCTGCAGCCAGACCAACACCGCCGGTCTGCGCATGCGTTTTTTCACCGACGGCAGCGCCGTCTACTCCCGGGTGGCGGTACCGGAGCACCTCTGCGGCTGGAGCCACATCGTCCATGGCGGGGTCCTGACGACGATCCTGGATGAAATCATGAGCTGGTCGGCCATTTTTCTGCTCAAACGCATCGCCCTCACGCGCAGCATCAGCGTCGATTTCATCAAGCCGGTGAAAGTGGGGCAGGAGCTCAGGGCCGAGGGCCGCGTGAGCCGGTCCGACGGCAAGAACGACGCCGTGACCGAAGCCGTTCTGACCGATGCGGCCGGCGAGCTCTGCGCCCGCGCGACCGCCGCCTTCAAAGTCTTCTCGCCGGCCGTCGCCCGGCGCCTGGCCATCGCCGACGAGGAGTCGATCCGCTGGTTCGAATCGGTGTTCCAGGGAGAGGAGGGATGACCGTGCCTGTTCCCGGCCTTCCGGAGCAGACGGCGGGAAGGGATCATGCGCCAAAAGCCTGCGGGCTCATCCGCACGCAATCTTGCTAGGCGCCTCCAGCGGCGCCGGCAGGAGCACCGCCTCGATTTCCCGGCGGATGCACTCCAGCTCCTCCAGAAACCGCCCCCGTTTCTCCTCGATGAACTGGCGCGCCAGCTCCCGGTAGTAATCCACCCCGCCGAGCAGGTTGGCCTTGAAGGTGCTGAAGTAGCCCTGGGGCCGGCGGGAGAGGCCGATGGAGAAGCGTGATATCTCCTGGCGCAAGTACTCGACGTAAAGCCGGATCTCCTCGACGAACATGTGCGGCCGCTCGCCGGCGGCGAGCAGGCTGAGCCGTCCGTAGATGTGTCCGACCATCTCCTCCAGGGAGGCGAGCCGGGAGAAATTGACGATGTTGGGCCCGCAACAGACCGCCGGGGTGGCCTCCGGGTCCAGGTGATAGTTGAGCGCCGCCCCGCCGGCCAGGTCGTTGCACAGGCAGGACTTGGCCAGGACCCGCTCGCGCTCCTGGGCCTCCTGCTCGGTGGAGAGCCCTTCCTGGGGCAGCCGGCCGAGTTTGCGCCGGATGTAGGCGCGGGCGGCGATGCAGAGCGGGATCTCGCTGAAATCGGTGTTGAAGGCGGCGTAGCCTTTCGGGCAGGTGCTTCCGGGGCGGCCCTCGGCGGCGAGCCGGCGCCGCTTCTCCTCGCTGGCCGAGGTCCGCAGGTTCCAGAAGGGAACCCCCAGCGGCGAGCTGTCGCTGAGGTAGACGTCACCGGGCCGGGCGGCGAGAAGCTTCTCGATCTGCTCCCGATCGACGTTGGTCGCCTCGGGGACGAGCAGAAACGGGGTTCCCCAGCCGGTGCCGTTCAGCTCGTAGTAGCGCAGGAGAAATTCGTTTTCCTCCGAGGTCCCGATCCCGCCCTGCACGGTGATCCGCGGATCGCCCGGCGCACCGGCTGCGGGCCGGCCCTGGGCCAGGAGCGCCTTGAGGTAGCATTCCTTCAGTGCCGCCGCCAGTTCCCCCCGCCGCTGTTTGAACTCCTCGAGCACCGGCCCGAGGAGATGGCCGTCGGTGGCAAAGGCGTGCCCCCCGCAGTTCAACCCCGATTCGATCCGGAACTCGGAGACCCACAGCCCGCGCTTCGCCAAAAACTTGCCCTGGACTTCGGCCGAGTGGAAATCGCTGACCTTCAGGATAATGGTCTTGGTGCAATTCCCGTTCGCATCGGGCAAAAAGTCCTCGAAAGTGGCCGTATACCGGTAGAGCCGCTGATTGATCCCGGCGGAAAAGACGATGGCGGATTTCAGGGTGCTGCGGGAAAAACCGCGCAGCGCCGCCAGCGCGTGGGAAAACTCCGGGGCCTGCTTGCGCCCGCCGCGGTAGGTGTCGCCGTCGAGCTTGGTCATGATGTTGACGTCGATGCTCCCCGGCACGGCCTGAGGCCGCAGCTCGGCCTGCAGGCGTTCCCGCTCCGCACCGCGGGCCGCCCGCATCCGTTCATAGACCGCCTTCAGCTCCCCGTCCGGAAGCATGCGAAAGTAGCGGGTGATCTCGCTGCCCTCCTCGAAGGGGGACGCCTGCAGCTCCGCCGCCTGCCGCCGGACCTGCCGGTCCACCAGGTCCAGGTAGGCCGTGATCCGGCGGGCGCGGCAATCCTCTTCATCCTCCCCGATGGGGGCGAAGGGCTCGCCCAAACGGTCGCAGTGGTACCTCCGCACCTGCTCGATGAGCAGATCGTCCACGAGGGAGATGACGGAGGCGATCCCGTACCGGGCGACCTTCAGGGG
>JALOOS010000210.1 GCA_025454275.1 Desulfobacterales bacterium
GTCCATGATCTTGCAGACCGGCGGGTCGGCATTCGGCGACACCTCCACGAGGTCCAGTCCGAACTCGGCCGCGGATGCCAGTGCCTGCTCGATAGGTATAACCCCGAGCTGGTTGCCCTCCGGGTCGATCACCCGGACCTGTCGCGCCCGGATTTCGTTGTTGATGTTGGTCCGGTCGGTCCGGGGGGGTAACGGCCGCATCGATCGAGTCAGGGTTGCTATACGCTCACCTCCCGCGTCAGGGGTTTCACCGGTCGCAGCGGACCGGTATATAAATAAAAATATAGAAATTCAAAATAGTTGCCGGCGTCGCTGGGGAGGGCACCGGCCTCATCGTGAGCCCGTAATAATCGACAACACCAAGAAATGCAAGAGAAAAATGAAACCGGGGGGGCCCACCCCTTTTCATTGCTCAAGGGTGTATGCCGCCAGCAGCGTTCCGCGGCAGTAATGTTTCTCGGGATCGGAAAAAAATTTCTTGAACAGGGCGAGGCTCTCCGCCCGCCGGAGGCCGGAGCGGACGGCGATCGCGCGCTCGCGATAGAGGGGGCTCCAGTGCGAACGGTCCAAGGCGGCGGCGCCTCCCATGACATCCTCGAATGCGTAAACCACCCGGCCGATCCCGGCGATGAGGAGGGCGCCGAAGCACATGAGGCAGGGTTCCAGCGTGCAATAGGCCGTTACCGCCTCCGGCTCGAAAGGGGCCTCGGCCTCCGACAGCCGCCGCAGCGCCATGATTTCGGCATGGTCGATTTCGTTTCCGCCCCCGCCGGCGGTGCCCGTGCGGGAGCCCCGCGCCAGCACGCGGTTGCGGTGGACCAGGACGCAGCCGACCGGGAACTCTCCCTGCGCGAGCGCTATTTCAGCCTCGGCCAGAGCCTCGCCCATGAAGTGTTCGTCGCGGTCCATCGTTCCTCTACTGGAAAATGGCATAGGGCAAAGAGCATAGGGCTTGGGGTCAACTGCCGAGAGCCACAGGATCCCTTTGCCCGTTACCCTATGCCCTCTGCCCCATGCCCTGTGCCAATTTACAGGCGGCAGATCGTTTCGTCGCACGGACAGGCATCGTCGACCTCGTAGCAGAAGGCGATCCGGGATTCCATCTGCGCCCGCTCGGGTGCAATGGGGGTCCAGGCGAATCGATCCAGCGCCGCGGTGAGCTCGCTCCGTGCCGGAATGGCATCCAGGCCGCGGCCGATCACCCGGCCGGAGCCCCCCTCCAGGATCTCGGCGTCCTCCCCGTTGGTGACGACGACCCTTGGGACCTGGTAGGGCGCGATCAGTCGGGAGAGCGCCAACGCCGGCCTCTCGCGCGAGACGAGAGAGCCCGGCCCGAAGCGGATCACCATGACCGTCCGGTCCTCCAGGTGGAGGATGAAGTCCACGGGGATCACCGCCCGCCGCTCGCCGGCGGCCAGCAAAAGCCGGCGCCGCGGCTCGATCTCCGCAGGCCGAAACCCCTTCGCCTCGATCAGCAGGCGCGCGATTTTTTGACGATAGCGCTCATCCAGGGTGTCCTCAAGGGTTTCGCCCGTGACGAGGTCCGCTAGGGTGCCGAGTATGAGATGATGACCGCTCATTGCCGCCGCATCCGATCGTGCCGTGTGTCCCCATCCTATATCATACCGGAGGAAGCGGCAACCACCCCCGGCCGCAGATAGCGCTTTACAAAAGCGCTCGGCGCGCCTAAACTTCTGCGTCCAGACAGGTAACTCCTTTAAGGAACGATGCCGATCTCCGTCCGCGAACAGTTTGAAAAGCGTGAGGCCGCCTTCCTTTCGCGCTTCGCCTGCCCCAGTTCCGCCTCCAAGGGACGCGCGGCGCCGGAAGCCCCGTGTCCCGTCCGGACCGCCTTCCAGGTGGACCGCGACCGGATCGTCTACAGCAACGCCTTCCGGCGGCTCAAACACAAGACCCAGGTGTTTCTCGCGCCCCTGGTGGACGACTACCGCACGCGGTTGACGCATACGCTGGAGGTGGCCCAGATCGCTCGCGCCATCGCGCGCGCGCTCTACCTCAACGAGGACCTGACCGAGGCCATCGCGCTGGGGCATGACCTCGGGCACACCCCCTTCGGCCACAGCGGCGAGACCGTTCTGAAGGAGATCTTCTCCCCGGAGTTCTCGCATGCCGAGCAGAGCCTCCGGGTGGTCGAGGTGCTCGAAAACGGGGGCCGGGGTCTCAACCTCACGCGCGAGGTCATGGACGGGATCCTCAAGCATTCCAAGGGGTACGGGAAGATCCTGCCCGAGGACCCCGAGGAGCTGGCCGGCACCTACGAGGGGCGGGTGGTGCGGGTGGCCGATTTCATGGCCTACCTGAACCACGACCTGGACGATGCCATCCGCAGCGGCATCATCACCGCCGCGCAGGTGCCGGACTCCTGCACGCGGCGCCTGGGCGGCTGCCATTCGGAGCGGGCGGCCACCATGATCAACGACGTGATTGCCGCCACGCGGCCGGAGGACGGGAAACTGCGCCTCGCCTTGAGCGCCGGGGTGCACGCGGCCATGCTCGAGCTGCGCCAGTTCATGTACGAAAAGGTCTACCGTTCCGAGCAGGTCCACCGGGATTTCGAGAAGTCGAAGAAGATCCTCTCCGAGCTCTTCGCCTTCTTCCGCGAAAACGAAGCCCTGCTGCGGCGGGGCCTGTGCGACCTGCAGATGGACGGCTGCATCGCGGACGGCCAGCCGCGGGATCGGCTGGTCTGCGACTTCATCGCCAGCATGACCGACCGCTACGCCATGAACCTTTACACCCGGCTCTTCTTCCCTTCGCCGTTCCAGGAAAAGATCAACTGATGTCCCCCGATCGCCAGGCCGAATTCCTCGAGAGGCTGCGGCGCCTCTATGCGCGCATGGATGCGGGCTACGCGGCGGCGGCGGCGGGCTACGGGTTCGTCTGCAGCGGCTGCGAGGAGAGCTGTTGCCGGACCCGCTTCCACCATCACACGTTGATCGAGGCGGCCTGCCTGCGGGAGGCCTTCGGGCGGTTGCCGGCCGAGGAGCGGGCGCAGATCCGTTCGCTGGCGGCGGCGTGGCGCGCCGCGGGGGCGGAGGGCGAGCGGCCGTTCTGCCCGCTCAACCGCGGGGGGCTCTGCCGGCTCTATGCCGCCCGCCCCATGATCTGCCGGCTGCACGGGATTCCGCACGAGCTGACCCCCCCCGGGCGCGCCGCACAGCTCAGCCCGGGCTGCGGGGAGTTCGACCGCCGCTGCGGAACCTCGGCCTATCGGCGCTTCGACCGCACCCCGCTCTACGGCGAGCTCGCCCGGCTCGAGTCCGAGTTCCAGCTGGCGCTGGGTGTGAACCGGCGCTTTCGGCAGACCATTGCCGAGATGCTGCTCGATGAGGGGCCGGAGGCATGAAACCGCTTGATCCCGGCGACCTGGAGCGGCTTCCGGGCCTCAGGCTCGCGGAAGGGGAGCGCTTCCGGTTCCGTTGCCACCCGGGCGTGGGCTGCTTCAACCGCTGCTGCCGCAACCTCAACCTCTTTCTGTACCCCTACGACGTGATCCGCCTGCGGAGGCGGCTCACGATCTCCTCCGACGAATTCCTGGAGCGCTACACGGACGCCGTGCTGCGGCCCGGGCGCCATTTTCCCGACCTCCTGCTGCGCATGGCGGAGAACGCCGAAAAGACCTGCCCCTTTCTGCTCGCCGAGGGCTGCCGGGTCTACCCCGACCGGCCCGACACCTGCCGCACTTTCCCGCTGGAGCAGGGGCTGCTGCACGATGCCGCGCGCGGGGAGGATGCCCCGGTCTTCTTTTACCGTCCGCCCGAATTCTGCCTGGGGCGGCAGGAGGAAAAGGAGTGGAGCGTTGCCGAGTGGGTGGCGGATCAGGAGGCCGGCACCTATCACCGCATGACGATCCGCTGGGCCGAAGTGCAGCGGCTCTTCGCGGAGGACCCCTGGGGGGCCGAGGGGCCATCCGGCCGGCGCGCCCGGATGGCCTTCATGGCCGCCTACAACATCGACCGCTTCCGCGAGTTCGTCTTCGA
>JALOOS010000211.1 GCA_025454275.1 Desulfobacterales bacterium
AAGGGGGAGTCCCCCGAGGACACCATCCGCACCTTCGCGAGCTACGTCGACCTGATCATCTCGCGCCATCCCGAGGCCGGGTTCGCCGAGAAGACGGCCTGGGTGCTGAACCAGACCGAGCGGCCCGTGCCGGTGCTGAACGGGGGCTCCGGCCCCGACCAGCACCCGACCCAGGCCCTGCTCGACATCTACACTCTCAAGCGCGAGTTCGCCAGCATGGGCGGCATCGACGGCAAGACGATCGCCATGGTCGGGGACTTGAAGCGCGGCCGCACGGTGCGCTCCCTCTCCTACCTGCTGAAAAACTACAGGGACGTCACCATCTATTACGTGGCGCCGGAAATCTTCCGGATGAAGGAGGACATCAAGGCCTTCCTGACCAAGCACGGGATCCCTTTCCACGAGACCGAGGACTTCGAGAGCGTCCTGCCCAAGGTGGACGCCATTTACATGACCCGTATCCAGAACGAATACGCCGCCGACCCCACCCGCGAGACCGAAACCTTCCCGGCGTTCCATTTCAAGAAGAAGCACCTCGCCAGGATCCATGCCCATTGTGCCATCATGCACCCGCTGCCCCGCCGCTACGAGATCGAAGTCGCCGTGGACAAGGACCCGCGCGCCGCCTACTGGCGCCAGGAGCGCAACGGGATGTGGATCCGCGCCGCCCTCATCGCCCACGTGTTCCGGGTCGAGCGGTGCCGAGGGGAAGAAGGCCGGACTCACCGCCAGCAGAAAAGTCCTCCCGCCCGCATCCATCGGCTGCGGCGGCACGCACACCATCCTGTTCCTGCCGGAGGGAGCTCAGCGTGACCAGCGCCTGCGTTGAAACCACTGTTCTATCGGAGCTGTTGACCCTGCTCAAGCTCGAGCCGATCGAGGAGAACATTTTCCGCGGCCAGAGCCAGGACCTGGGGTTCGGCAACGTCTACGGCGGCCAGGTGCTCGGCCAAGCGCTCTCCGCCGCCTACCAGACCGTGCCGCCGGAGCGCCGGGCCCACAGCCTGCACGCCTATTTTCTGCGGCCGGGCGATGTCAAGCGGCCCATCATCTACAACGTCGACTGCATCCGCGACGGCAAAAGCTTCACCACCCGCCGGGTGGTGGCGGTCCAAAGGGGCCGGGCGATCTTCAACCTGGCCGCCTCGTTTCAGATCGACGAGGGCGGGTTCGACCACCAGGATCCGGCGCCCGCCGTGGATCGCCGCCCAGATCCCATCCCCCATCCGGGAAAAGCTCCTGTACCGGCGTCCCATCGAGGTGCGGCCGGTCAACCCCATGAACCCCTTCGCCCCGGAAAAGCGCGAGCCGGTCCGCTACAACTGGATCCGCGCCATCGACCGGATGCCCGATGATCCCGCAATCCACCAGTACCTGCTGGCCTACGCCTCGGACTACGGCCTGGTGGTGACCTCCCTCTACCCGCACGGCCAGAGCTTCTGGCAGCCGGCCATGCAGGTGGCGAGCCTCGATCATGTCATGTGGTTTCACCGGCCGTTGCTCGCGATCGGTAAAATCTACGACCGCCGCGGAAGCTTGGTCGCCACCATGGGCCAGGAGGGGCTGATCCGTTTCCGCTCCCAATTGGCCTGACAGGGTGGGTGGCCTTGCAGGAAGCCCTCAGGATTCCCGGGGAATGATTTTCGATTTCCGGCGCAGGCCGGAGAGGATGGACCAGGCGAGGATGGCGGCCGTGATGGCGAGGCAGACCAGGCTGATCGGCCGCGTAAAGAACACCGTGAAACTGCCGCGCGAGAACATCAGGGCGGATTTGAAATAATACTCGACGAGACAGGAACATGAAAAAGACGTCCGCGAGGCTGTTGGCCACGGAATAGGCCCCGAGGATGCAGAAAATGATGATCAGGGGCATAAGGTAGGGGTAGGGGATGCGCAGCAGCTGCACCCACAGCCCGATCAGCGGCAGATTCAGCACCAGCAGCATGATGTTGCCCAGGTACATGCTGGCGATGACGCCCCAGAAAATGTCCGGGTTCTGCGTCATCAGGAGGGGTCCGGGCGTCACCCCGTGCAGGATCAGCGCTCCCAGCAGGAGCGCCATGACGACATTGGCCGGAAGCCCTAAAGTGAGCAGGGGGATGAAGGCGGCCTGTGCGGCGGAGTTGTTGGCCGCCTCCGGGGCGGCCACCCCCTCGATGATTCCGGTGCCGAACTTCTCCGGATGCCTGGAGACGCGCTTCTCGACGGCGTAGGCGACGAACGACGAAAGGACGGCCCCGCCCCCGGGCAGGATCCCCAGCCAGAAGCCGATCACGGTGCCGCGCAGCAGAGCCCATTTGGACTGCATCCAGTCGGCCAGGGTCGGAAGGAGTCCCTTGACCTTGGTTTTGAAGATCTCGCGCTCCGTGCCCTGCTCGAGGTTGACCAGGATCTCCGATATCCCGAACAGCCCCATCACCAGGGGCACCAGCCCGATTCCGTCCAGCAGTTCGGTGACGCCGAAGGTGAACCGTGCCGACCCGGAGACGGTATCGATGCCCACCGTGCCCAGGATGACCCCGAAGCAGGCCATCATCAGCGAGCGGATCATGGAGGTGGAGGTGAGAAAGCTCAGCACCACGAGCCCCATGCACATCAGCGCGAAGTACTCCGGGGGCCCGAATTTCAAGGCGAACTGGGCCAGCGGCGGCGCCACCAGCGTCAGTCCGATCAACCCCAGCGTGCCGGCGATGAAGGAGCCGAAGGCGCAGATCCCCAAAGCGCGCCCGGCCTTGCCCTGGCGCGCCATCTGGTAGCCGTCCAGGCAGGTCATGACCGAGGCGGCCTCCCCCGGGATGTTCACCAGGATCGAGGTGGTCGAGCCCCCGTACATGGCGCCGTAGTAGATCCCCGCGAGCATGATGACGGCGGTGACCGGAGGGGTGTGGAACGTGGCCGGCAGGAGCAGCGACATGGCCGCCGTCGGCCCCAGCCCGGGCAGGACGCACCCCCAGCAGGATAACGAAAAGAACATGCGTGAAGGCCAGGGTCAGCGCCGAGGCGATGACCACCCGGCGCCACCCCAGCGGCTCCACGCAGCGGAACAGAAAAAGCAGCAGCAAAAACGTGAGCAAAAACGTGGCCGGCAAAAACCCGATCACCTCCCATAGCAGGACCGCGACGAACAAAATCAGAATCGCCACGAAGATCTTGATCAGGTCGCCGCCCCGAAACCCCTTGCCGGCACCCTCCCCCGGTCCTGCCAGTGCGACGTGAACCAGGGCGATGAGGCCCAGGAGCGCAAGCCCCGCGGCGGCCAGAAACGGCACGAAGCCCGGCCCCGGGCGGGCGAACCCGCCGAAGCCCAGCCGCCAGGACTCCACCAGGACCGCCCCCGCGAAGAGAATCCAGAATATGTAGGCGATGATGTAGGTTTTCTTCATCTACTTCTTGATGAAGCTCTCGACCTGGACGCCGGCTTCTTTGTAGGCTTCGGCCCAGAACTTCGCGAAGTCCGCCGAATTCTGGTAGAGTACCGGCATCTCGTAGCGGCCCATTGCAGCCAGGAAGGCCGGGTCGCTCAGGGCCTTGTGGAAGGCGTCGTGCAGGATCTTGACCCGGTCGGCCGGCAGACCCTTGGGCCCCACGATGCCGATCGGGGAATTGTGCACCACTTTGAAGCCCGCCTCTTTCACGGTGGGGACGTCCGGGTATTTCTTCAGCCGCTCCTCGCCGAAAGTGGCTATCAGTTTCAGCTGGCCGGCGTCCGCGAGCGGGATCCAGCCCGAGGTGGTGGAGATGAAGTCCACGTGCCCGCCGAGAAGTCCGGCCGAAGACTCCTGGTCGCCCTTGGAGGGTAGGTGGTTGAATTTCACCCCGGCAACAGAGGCCATCTCCTCGGCGGCGATGTGGCCGCCCGTGCCGATGCCGGAGGCCATATACGCCAGCTCGCCGGGTCTGGCCTTGGCTGCGGCGACCAGATCCTGCAGGGTCTTGATCTTCGAATCGGGGCGCACCAGTATTCCGTAGAGGTAGCCGCCGACCCGGATGATGGGGGTGAGGTCCGCGACCGTGTCAAAGGAGAGCTTGTTGATGTGCGCGGCCCGGTGCAGGCTTGTTACGACCACTGATAGCAGGTAGCCGTCGGGCTCCTTGCCGACGATCGATCCGGTTCCCACGGCCCCGCCGCCCCCGCCCTTGTTCTCCACCAGGACGGGTTGGCCGAGGACCTTCCCGGCTGCCTCGGCCAGGGGCCGGATAACCACGTCGGTGGCCCCGCCGGCCGGATAGGGGACGATCAGGGTGATGGGCTTCGAGGGAAACTCGGCGGCTCCGGCAGCGGCTGCGGAAACGGCCAGGAAAACCAGGGTGAAAATGATCCTAACACCTCGAGACGACTTCATTTTGAGCACCTCCTGTGGAGTTTTTCACTTTTGAGTAGGAGATATTGTTTTTAATGTCAAGGCAACTGTGGTAACGGGTCTTTCCCCCCAGGCTCAAGCGCCATCGCCGCCCCGGGCCGCAAGGCGCCGTTCCCCGGGGGCAAGAAGGAGGTTTCGTTGGATTTCAAATCCTTGACCGATTCGGAACTCAAAGAACTCGCCGCGCTGGTCGCAACCGACCGGTTCTCCACCGGGGCCTCCATCCTGGATCTTCACGCCCGCGACCAGTCGGCCCATGCCGGCTGCCGGCCGGAGGCGGTGATCTGGCCCGAGAGTGCGGCCGAAGTGGCCGCCATTCTGAAGTACGCGAACGAACGGCGCATCCCGATCACCGGCTGGGGGGCCGGCTCGAGCCTCGAGGGCAACCCCATCCCGGTCTGCCGGGGGGTGGTGCTGGACTTCAGCCGCATGAACCGGATCCTCGCCCTCCGCGAAGAGGATTTCCAGGCGGACGTCGAGCCGGGCGTCGTCTACCAGGATCTGAATGAAAAACTGAGGCACACCGGGCTCTTCTTCCCGCCGGACCCTGGCGCGCGGGCGACCCTGGGCGGGATGATCGCGAACAACGCAAGCGGCACGCGCACGGTCCTTTACGGCTCGACCCGGGACTACGTCATGCGCCTGGTGGTGGCCCTGGCGAACGGGGAGCTGATCGAGCTCGGCACCCGGGCCAGCAAGAGCTCCTCGGGCTACAGCTTGATCAACCTCTTCATCGGCTCGGAGGGGACGCTCGGGATCGTGGTCGAGGCGACCCTGCGGCTCACCGGGTTCCCGGCGGAGTATTCGGCCGCCGTGGCGACCTTTCCCTCGGTGCCGGCGGCGGCCCGCGCGGTCTACGACCTCAAGCGCTCGGGGCTGAACCCGGCGGCTCTGGAGCTGCTGGGCCCGGAGTGCATCGCGCTGATGAACAAGCAGGAGGCGCTCGGGCTCGATCCGGCGCCGACCCTCTTCATCGAGTTCCACGGGCCGACGATGAGCCAGCTGGCCGAGGTCCTGGAGTCCGCCCGGGAGATCTGCGAAGGAGGAGGCTGCCGGGGATTCCGGCAAGGGCTCGGCCGCGCCGAACGCGACCGGATCTTCAAGGCGCGCCATGCCCTGGGCGAGATGATCCAGCACAACCACCCGGAGCACCGCATCCTGATCATGGACGTGGCCGTGCCCATCACCGCTTATGCCGAGCTCCTCGACGCCATGCAGGCCGAAGTCGCCGCCCACCGCCTGATCGCCTACACCCTGAGCCACGCCGGCAACGGGAACGTGCATCTCAACATCGCCGGCCGCAGGGACGATCCCGCCGAGTGGGCCCTGGTGCAGGCGGTCTCCGAGCGGCTGGTGCTGAAGGCGATCGCCCTCGGCGGCACCGCCACCGGCGAGCACGGTGTGGGGATGGGCAAGCGCAAGTACATGACCGCCCAGCACGGGACGAGCCTCGCCTGGATGCGGCGGGTCAAGGCGCTCTTCGACCCGCACGGGATCCTCAACCCGGGGAAGATCTTCCCCTAAACCTGCTAAAACCCGTATCCCAGCGAGAGGATATAGCGGTAGTCGGATTTTCCCGCCTCCTCGGCCGGCTCGTTGTCCCAGTCCCACTCGAAGCCCGCATTCAACGAGAACCCTTCCCGGATGGGGAAGCGCAGGCCGGTGCGGGTGAACATGAACAGGTCGCTCGTATCGGAGGCGCTGACAAACCCCTCGTTCGTAAAGTAGTACTGGAAGAGCTTTTCGAAGAAAAATCGGTCGAACCGGACCGCCCAGCGGCCGGATTCCGAATCCTCGCTGCCCCCGCTGTCGAAGTTCGTGTAGACATAGCTCGGACCGGCCTCCACCGCGAGGTTCATCAGCTCCCCTTCGAAGAACTGGTAGCCCAGACCGGGGCCGATCGTCCCGCGAAAGCTGATATCCTTGAACTCGTCGCGTTCGGCCAGCCCGCCGGTATAAAAATAGAGCTTCGGCGTCAAAAAGTAGTCGTGCTTCAGCCGCCCCAGCACATTCTCTTCGCTCTTGCGGTTATCTTTGGAGGCCCGGTTGTAGGCGCCCCCGGCCGTCACCCGGTGGTCCGTACTGCGGGCGGACAATTCGGCATCCGCGTGGGCCGTTTCCGTGTCGGTGTTGCCGCTCGCCTTGTTAAGGCCCACGTTGATGCGGCCGTTGAATCGCACCGCCGGCTCGACCGGCGGGTTGATCGCCGTCACCCGGGTGAGGTCGAGCGGTGCGGCCGTGGTGGGTGTCAACCAGAGCTCCGTTCCGGCCGATACCGCCTCAGGGGCGGCCGTGCCTTTGAGGCTCGTGCCGTCGGCCAGGACCACCTCGATCGGGCTCTCGGTCTCGATCCGGTCGACCTGGCCCCAGTTGATCGAGAGCCGCCCGGCGAAATCGGTCTCCAGTTCCAGCTTGCCTGCGCTCAGGGTGACGATCGTGCCCGAGAGGCGGTCTCCGTTTTTCAGGTGCACCTCATCGGCCGCCGCGACGGCCGCCAGAAACAGGAGCACCAGCCCGGCGGCACCCCATTTTTTCGCCCACTTTCCCATGTGACCTCCTTCGCATGCCAAACGGAATTTGAGTTGTATCAAGTAATCATATATGAACCGCTATGGTAAGG
>JALOOS010000018.1 GCA_025454275.1 Desulfobacterales bacterium
AATGGATCGTTGGGATCGGCGCCCTTCTGGAAAACCGGATGATGGTTTACGACGGTCTGGCCATGCGCTTTACCGAATTCAGGATTCAAAAAAATCCTGCCTGCGACCACTGCGCGGATACCTCAGGAAAGGGCTGATCCATGGGCGTTCAGGTGCACATTCATAAGACCCATCGCGTATCCACGGATGGGAAAGATGTGGTCCAGGCCGAAGGCAATTGTGTGGGAGAGTGCCTGGAGCACCTGGTGAATCAATACCCGGGCATGAAGGATGTGCTCTTCGACAAGAAGGGCAACTTGAGGAACATCATCGAAATCTACTTAAATCATGAAAGCGCTTATCCCGATGAACTGAAAAAGACGGTAAGAGACGGTGACGAGATTCATCTGACCTTCATACTGGCCGGGGGGTAGAAGCTGAAATTGGACCCCGTCGAACGACGCGACATAAATCCTCGCACCCCTCATATTAAGCTTGACTTCGGAGGCCTCTTAAAATAGCTATTTAGTAGCTATCCCATGTTCACCCGGCAAGTGATGCCGTGCACCCCTTTGCCCGATTCGAACACCGATGGAGGAAATCGGAGACGCTGAAACACCGCTCGTGACCGCACCACGGAACATCCCAGCTGGGAACGGATCTTAACCAAAGGAGGGTTGCGATGAGAAACAAGAAGTGGTTGTGCATGGCGTCCGTTGCGTTGATCGTCAGCCTGTTGGCGGTTGTTGCCCCTGCCGTCGTCCGGGCCGCAGATCCCATCAAACTCAACTACTCCATCTTCTTCCCGGCCCCGCACAAGAACACGGTGCTCGCCACCGAGTGGGCCCAGGAAATCGAGAAGCGCACCAACGGCGGCGTCAAGATCACTGTATTCCCGGGGGGAACTCTCACCCCGGCGGACAAGTGCTATGACGGCGTGGTGAATGGGATCTCCGACATCGGGTTCTCGGTTCTGGCCTATACACGGGGCAAATTCCCCTTGACCGAACTGACCGACCTCCCCCTGGGCATCAAGAGCGGCGTGGTCGCCACTCGGCTGATCAATGCCTATTACCAGAAATTCAAACCCAAGGAGTTCGACGATGTCCAGGTGATGTATTTCCACGGCCACGGCCCGGGTCTGCTCCACACCAAGAGGGCCGTGAACACCCTCGACGATCTCAAGGGGATGAAGATCCGTTGCACCGGCATGGCGGCGAAGATCGTCACCGCCCTCGGCGGGGTTCCGGTCGCCATGCCCATGGGCGAGACCTATGACGCTCTCAGCCGGGGGGTGGTCGACGGCTCCATGGCCCCCCAGGAGTCCCTGCAGGGCTGGAAATGGGGCGAGGTCGTGAAGTACACGATCGAGAATTTCGGCTCTTCTTACAGCACAGGGTTCTTCGTGGTCATGAACAAAGACAAGTGGAAAGCCCTGCCTCCGGATGTCCAGAAAGTGATCGAGGCCGTCAACACGGAGTGGATCGAGAAAACCGGCCGGCTCTGGGATGAGATCGACAAACAAGGCCGGGAGTTCACCCTGGCAAGGGGCAACCAGATCCTCCCTCTCTCAAAGGAGGAAGATCAGAAATGGGCCCAGCAGGTCCGACCCATCCTGGATGAGTACGTCGCCAACATGAAAGCCAAGAACCTGCCGGGTGAGGAGGCCCTCAATTTCTATCTCTCAGAGATGAAAAAGCTTCAATAGGGCCTGGTGGAGGGGAGGGGAGGGAAAGGCGCCCTTCCCCTGCGCCCTGCTGATGGGGAAAGGAGCGGTGTGTGGAGCATTTCCTGAACGGCGTTTTCCGGCTGAGCCGTTTCCTCAACGGGGTCGCCGGTTTGGCCATAACGTTCATCATGGTGCTGACGGTCCTGGACGTCGTCCTGCGATTCTTTCGGCGTCCAATCGTCGGGACCTATGAGCTGGTCGCCTTTACGGGCGCAATCGTCATCGGGTTCGCCATCCCACTGACCTCATGGATGCGCGGGCACATCTACGTCGACTTCTTCACCGGCAAACTATCGAAAAATGCCAGGTCCATTTTCAACCTGATCACCCGCGGAATGGGAATCGGTCTCTTTGGGCTCATCGGGTGGAATCTGATCCTCGTAGGCATGAACCTCCAGCGATCCGGGGAAGTATCCCTGACCCTTCAGCTGCCTTTCTATCCGGTCGCTTACGGCCTCGCCGTTTCCTGTTTCGTCCAGTGTTTGGTGCTGCTTACGGATGCAGTGAAGATCCTCAGGGGGGGATATGAGTGAGGTCGCGGCGGGGTTGGCCGGTCTGGCGGTGGTCCTGCTCCTGTTTCTGACCGGTATAGAGCTAGGCTTCGCGATGGCCCTGGTGGGGTTTGTAGGGTTCAGCTACATCGTCTCCTGGAAGGCCGGCCTGAATCTCCTGGCGAAGGACTTCTTCGATGTTTTGTCCGCCTATGGATTCACCGTCATCCCTCTTTTCATCCTCATGGGGCAGATCGCCTTCAACGCCGGCATCGCCAAGCGCCTCTACGCGGCGGCCTACGCCTTCGTCGGCCACATCCCGGGCGGGCTGGCCATGGCCACGGTCGCGGGGGCCACGGCATTCAAGGCCATCTGCGGCTCCTCTCCGGCCACGGCAGCCACATTCGCCAGCATTGCCGTGCCGGAGATGGACCACTACGGCTACGACAAGAAACTCTCGACCGGAATCGTGGCCTCGGTCGGAACGCTCGGGATCCTGATGCCCCCCAGCGTCACGCTGATCGTCTTCGGAATCATCACGGAGCAGTCCATCGGCAAGCTCTTTCTGGCCGGGATCATCCCGGGCCTGATGGTCGCCGTGTTCTTCATCTGCATCATTTACGGATGGTGCCGGATCAACCCGGCGTTGGGACCCCGGGGTGAGAAATCGCCGTGGAGCCAGCGCGTGGCCTCGCTGCCGGAGGTGATCTGGATCACGATTATTTTCCTGCTCGTGATCGGAGGCCTGATGCAGGGGTTCTTCACTCCGACCGAGGCCGGCAGCGTGGGGACCTTTGCGGTCCTGGCGCTGTCGGTGGTCAAAGGTGATCTCAACTTCAAGGGCTATATCAAATCGGTGGCGGAATCGTTGCGCACGGCCTGCATGGTCCTGATGCTGATCGTGGGGTCGACAGTTCTCGGTCACTTTTTGGCCGTGACCAAGATCCCCATGATCACGGCGGACTGGATTTTAGAGCTCGCCCTCAATCGCTACTTTATCATGGTCATCATTTCGGTCATCTACCTGCTCGGCGGCTCCTTCATCGACGACCTCGCCTTCATGGTGCTGGCCACCCCGATTTTCTATCCGGTCATCATCAAACTGGGGTTCAGCCCGATCTGGTTCGGGATGATCATCGCCCTCACGGTCATGGTGGGCGTGGTGATCCCGCCGGTGGCCATCAACGTTTTCGTCGTGAAGAACATCACCAAGGTGCCCTTCGGCGTGATTTACAGCGGGGTCTACCCGTTTCTGCTGAGCATCCTGTTCTGTGCGATCCTACTGTTCCTGTTCCCGCCTATCTGCACCTTCCTGCCGGATCTGCTCATGAAGTAGACCTTCGCCCCGCCCTGCGGGGCGGAGGTCTACTTGGACCACTCTTTCCAGTTGAGACCGGTCTTCTTCTCCCAGTCCGATGCGAACGATTCCGTGAAAAAACCGTGCAGCTTCTGCAGCAGGCGCTTCCAGCCGGTTGCGTAGTCGTATTTCAGAACGTCCTCCAGGAACGGGACGATGTCGGCCAGCTTCTCCTTGGGCAGGAACGCATAGGCGCGCATGTCGTAGGAGCGTTTCAAGGCTTCCGGGGTGAGTGCATGGGCGGTCAACATGGCCACCTTGAAGCGGCGCCTCACGGCCTGCTCCAGAAGATCGAAACCCCGCACCCCCATGATGTCGAGGACTACCAGATCGTAGTGGTTCTCCTCCAGTAACCGGGCGGCGTCCTCATAGGTCCGGGCTTTGTCGAGCCGGCATCGGGGTGCATCGGCCAAAATGAGCTCTTCGAGGGATTCCAACACATCCGGTTCATCGTCCACCGCCAGGACCTTCTTGTCGTTCAGTATCGATTCGGTCATCTGGTGCCGCCTCCTACGGCAACGGTTTGGAGCGTGAGAGGTAAAGATCCTCGGGATCAAGGGGTAAAACGAGCATAACCGCCGCTGCCCGAAAACGCAAGACGGCGCTGGGGCCGCCCCGCGGCCGGCCGATGCACCCCAAAAACCGGCGCAGTGCATTTCTCTTTTCCCGACCCATTCAAAGATGCTATGAGGAGATGAATTGGATCATGACCGCTTCGACCAATGCCGGGAGGGCTGCGATGACTATCCCCCGTTTGCTGCCCCTGAAATCTGCGAAGGAAATGCAAACCCTGATCCAGGTGGCGCTGGGGGTGGAGCCGGCGGACCTGGTCGTGCGCGATGCCGACCTGGTCAACGTCTATACCGGCGAGATCCAGAACGGCATGGGGGTCGCCGTCAAGGGGCCGTGGATCGCGCGGGTGGCCGAGGATGTCCGCGATCTCATCGGACCGGCGACCGTCGTGGTCGAGGCCCGCGGGCGCACCCTCACCCCCGGGCTGATCGACGGCCACACTCACCTCGCCTGGATCTACACCGCCGCCGAATTCGTACCCTTTGCCGCCGCCGCCGGCACCACCACCGTCATCACCGAAACCATGGAGTCCTACCCCGTGGGCGGGCTGGCGGCGGTCATCGATTTCCTGGAATCCTGCCGCGGACAGCCGATCCGAATCCTGGCGACCGCCCCGGCCATGGCGTCGATCAGCGCCGCTGCGCGCGGGGTCGACCCCGGGGACCTGGCGACGCTCCTCTCCCGGGAGGAGGTCGTGGGCCTGGGGGAGTCCTACTGGCAGGCGGTGCTGCAGACGCCGGAGGCTCACCTTCCGGCCTTCGAGGCCGTTCACCGCGCCGGGATGCCTTTGGAGGGCCACTCCGCGGGGGCCAGCCAAAAGAAGCTCGCCGCCTACCTTGCGACCGGGGTCTCTTCCTGCCACGAGCCCATCGACGCCGATCAGGTGCTGGAGCGCCTGCGCCTGGGGATGCACGTGATGGTGCGGGAAGGCAGCATTCGGCGCGACCTGGAGGCGATTTCCCGGATCCGTGGGTCCGGGGCCGATCTGCGCCGGTTGATTCTCGCCAGCGACGGCGCCTCGCCGCAGGACCTCCTGCAGGGCAACTACATGGACTACGTGGTCCGCAAGGCCGTGGCCTGCGGATTTTCACCGGTCGAGGCGATCCGGATGGCCACGCTGAACGTCGCCGAGCACTTCCGGCTGGACGGTCTCCTGGGCGGCATCGCCCCCGGCCGCCTGGCGGACATGGTGCTGATCCCGGACCCGGCCGAGTTCACCCCACGGACGGTGATCTGCAACGGTCGGGTGATCGTCGAGGAGGGACGGCTGATCGCCGCCCCGCGGCGCCACGAATTTGCCGCCCGGAGCCTTCACACAATCAGGCTTCCCCGCCGCCTGGAACCCGCGGATTTCGCCGTCGCCCCGCCCCGCCCCGCCGCCGGAGCCGCCGTGCGGGTGATCGCGATGGTGACGGACCTCGTTACCGCCGAACGCCACATGGAGCTGCCGGTCTCCGATGGCGAGCTGAGGGCGGACCCCGGCAGCGGGCTTTGCAAGATTGCCGCCGTAGACCGCACCCACGCCCCCGGCACGCTCTTTACCGGCTTCATCCAGGGCTTCGGCCTCACCCGCGGCGCCGTCGCCTGCAGCGCGGCCTGGGACACATCGGATATCGTCGCGGTCGGCGCCGACGACGCCGACATGGCCCACGCCGTCAACCGCATCGCCGACTTGCAGGGGGGGGTGGTTCTGGTCGAGGAGGAACGGGTCCGGGTCGAGCTCGCACTGCCCATTTTCGGCATCGCCTGCGCGCTGCCCGTTCCGGAGCTGGCCGAACGACTGGATGCCTTGAAACAGGCGCTGGCCGAGCGAGGGGTCGGGTTCCCCGATCCCCTGTTGTCGCTGATCGCCCTCACGGGAGCCGCCATCCCCTATCTGCGGATTTGCGAGGAGGGCTTGGTGAATCTGAAGGACGGCCGGCGCCTGGGGCTCTTCGTATCCTGAGGCCGAGCCGTTTCCCGCGTAATTTCTACTCAAGCGCGGGATGCCGCCCGCCGGTCGATTCAGGCGGCAATGAGAGGCAAGCCGGCGTTGGACCACGCGAACGCGCCGCCGGCCAGGGATTTGACTTTGGCAAACCCGGCCTTGCGCAGGATGCTGGCGGCGATATTGGACCGATACCCGCTGCCGCAGTTCAGAACGATCTCTTCCCGCCGATCGGCGCTGGGGAGGCGGCCCTCCATGATCTCCGTGAGGGGAAAATGCTCGGCCTGCTGAATATGCCCGCTGCCCCATTCGGCGGGCGTGCGCACATCGATGATGCGCAGCGCACCCGCGGCGAGGCGCTCCGCCAGTTGCCGCGGCGAGATCTGCTCCAGCTGATCCACCGGCCGGCCGCTCATGAGCCACGCCATGATCCCGCCGGAGAGATAGCCGAAAATCAGGTCGTAGCCGATGCGGTGCAGCTCCGTTGTCATCCGGTCGTAGTCGTTTTGATCGTCCACCACCAGGAGGATTTCCGACTGGGGATCGACCACCATCCCCACCCAGTTGGCCATCTGCTTCTCGAAACCGATATTGATGCTGCCGGGGATGTGAAACCCCCCGAAGGCTGCGGAATTGCGGACATCGATGACGATGGCGCCGGCGGCCATCATCTCCTCGAACTGCTTCGGCGTCAGGCGTTTGTCCAGGGGGCAGGCATCCAGGGTCGGGGCCCCTTTGAGGTTGGTCTGGATGATATGGGAGAAGCTTTTGGGCCGAGTGGGAAAGGCCGAGAGCACATCCGCCTTGAACGCATCAAAGGAGGCAAAACGCAGCATGGGGTTGGCCCGCCGCTCGTACCCGAGGGTGGAGCTCTTCTTCGCGCTGAGTCCGCGGCCGCACAAGGATCCCTGGCCATGGGCCGGAAAGACCTCCAGGTGGTCCGGGTAGCCGGCCAGCTTGACATAGAGGCTGTGGTACAGATTGGCCACTTGCTCATCGAGGATCTCCGCTCCGGGCAGATCCGGCCGGCCGATATCGCCGACGAACAGCAGGTCGCCGGTGAGCAGCATCTGGGGCTCCATGGAGCGCACCGTGTCGGTCACCAAAAGGGAGACGGCGTTCGGGGTGTGCCCCGGCGTATGGAGGATTTCGATCAGGGCCGCCCCGAGTTGGAAACGGTCCCCCTCCTTGATCTCCTTGTGACGGTAGGCGACCGGCGCACTCTCGTGGATGTAGATGTCGGCGCCCGTGGCGGCCCGCAGCTCCTGGTCGCCGCTCACATGATCGGCATGCACGTGGGTATTGAACACATGCGTGATCTGCATCCCCTCTTCCCGCGCAATCGTCAGGTAGTCCTGAATGTCGCGCTTGGGATCGACGACGGCCATGGCTTTGGCCCTGGGGCAGCCGATGACGTAGGACAGGCAGCCCAGCCCGGGCACTTCGATCTGGTTGAAATACACGACGGCCTCCTTTCGTGTGCCTGAACAGCGATGCTCCGAGCGAGGTTTTTTGCAACCGGTTATATGGTTTTTTAAATGGCGACCCGGTTAATAGGAATAAAACCTTTTTAATAATGATTATTGATATGGAATTCCTACATCCCTGCAACGGCCATGTCAAGCGTAATGTGGGAGAAAGACGACTCCGGAGGTTATGAATGGATCAACGTGTCAAGGCGGCCATCGTGTCGGCAGCGGCACGCGAACCTTTTGCGGTAAGGCTCGGTATGGAGCTGGTCGAACTGGAGGAGGGGTATGCGCGCGTGGAGATGGTCTATGATCCCGCGCACCAGGACAACATCTACGGCCGCGCCCACGGGGGCGCTGTTTTCGGGTTGATCGACGAGGCGTTTGAGACGGCCGGACAGACGGACGGGACGATCGCCGTGGCCATGCAGGTCAGCGTCACCTATGTCGCCAGCCCGGAACCCGGCGAGCGCCTCTGCGCCGTGGCGCGGCGTGCGGCCCAGACCAAACGCACCGCCACCTACGACATCCGGGTCACCGATTCCCGAGGCCGCCCGATCGCCCTCTGCCAGGCCCTGGCCTACCGCACCGGCAAACCGATCCCTTTTTTGTGAAATGCGGGCCTCGGCCTGCGGACCACAACCCGCACAGCAGAATTCGTTGGAGGGCGTCATCGGCATCGATGGCGGCGCCGGAAGGCCAAGGTCAAGGCGCGCGAATCTTGCGGCGCGAGGCGTACTCACGGTACGCCGCAGCGACCGCAAGATGATGCGCAACGCCGAGATTGGCCTTCCGGCACCGCCATCAGATGCCTTTGCCGAGTACGCGCGGATCGTGCTTGAGCCGCTCCTGGATCCCTTTGCCGATCTGGTAGGTGCGGCTGAACTCGGACCAGAACTCCTTTTCTTTCGCCTTCCAGTCCGGCCCGAAGCGCTTGTCGAAATAGTCGCCCAGCTTTTCGAACAGAAGCTTCCACGGGGCCTCACCCCGTTCATGACATCCCAGCAGGTCGTTCAGCAGCAGATCCAGCTCGGCCAGGGTCTCCTTGGGCAGATAGGAGATGGCGCCCTTGCGGATCGACTCCAGCAGGGTTTCCGGGTTGATGGAATGGGCGGTCAGCATGACCGTCGGAATCCCCCGTTGAACGCTCTCCTCGAGGAGCTTCAGACCGTCCACCCCCATGATGTCCAGGATGGCGAGATCGTAGTGCTTCTCCCGGATCTTGCGGGATGCGGTTTCATAGGTGGCGGCCCGGTCGACGTGCGCCTCATCGAGGATGTCCTCGATCGTATCCAGGATGTCCTCCTCGTCGTCCACCGCCAGGATGTGTTTGCCCTTGATGTAGGATGTGGAAACTGCCATGGGCGACCCCTCCCTTTCATGGCCGCTCGGGTCCGTTCCTGCCCGTCCAGGACCCGGTACGGCCGGTTAGGCTGATTGCGTAAGCTCCAGAGGCAGTGTCAGGCGGAAGGTCGCCCCTTGCCCCTTGCGGCTGGTCACACGGATGTCCCCGCCGATCGATCGGGCCAGGATCAATGCCCCGGCCAATCCCAATCCATGCCCCCGGCGCTCCCCCAGGGTGCACTCCTTCACCTGGGTGTAGCGCCGGAAGATGAGTTCGTGATGATCCGGTTCGATGCCGGGGCCGTCGTCCCTCACCTCCACTGCCAGCCAGCCGCCCTCGGTCTCCATTCGCACCTCCAAGCGCTGCCGGCGGTGGTGCAGGGCGTTCTTGAAGAGGTTGCCTGTGATCTGGCGAAATTTGATTTCATCCTGAAAGACCTCGATCCCCGCTGTCGGTTCTGAAACGCAGAGGCTGATCCCGTGGCGGTCGAGGAGCCGGGCGAGCTCGGCCTCGTCCTGGTACTTTCCGATCTCCTCGGCCGCGGGACCGGTCATCGTCTCCAGGGCATCCTTGAGCGCCTGCCGCAGGGACTTGAGCGGGAAGAAGCGGCTGCACGCCAGGCACCCGGCTTCGGAACGGCCGATCTCGAGCAGGTCGTTCAACAGCCCCCAGGCCTTGCGGGTGTTGCGCAGGCTCCGTTTCAAGGTGTTGGCCTGTTTCGCCGTCAAGGGACCGTAGGCATCCTGTTTTTCCAAAACGGTGCGCAGGCCGGTTTCGATGATGGAAATCGGATCCTTGAGTTCGTGAATCAGGAACTCGATGCTGATCTCCTGGAAAAAACCGCTCTGCGCCGGCCGGTTGCCGCGTCCCCCGTTGGTGGGCAGGCTCATGGCGATTTCGCCTCCGGTGTTCGGGATGGTTCGGTTCGCGGTCGGCTCCGGGCTCCCTCCGCCGGGCGAAACGTAACGGTAACGACGGTGCCGCCGTTGTCGGCGCAGGGTGCTGCCGCCCTCGCTTGCCGGCACTGGGCCACATCTCCGGGGCACTCATCCGCCTCCGCCGGCATATATCGGCAGCGCCGGGACTCCATCCCGATGGTGAACCCGTAGCGCTCGGCGAAGATCTGCATGCGCAGGAGGTCGAAGCCCTTCCCGCCGGCCCGGAAATCATACGGGCGGCGGGTGGAATAGTGCATCGGCTCGTAGGCCGTGAAGAAATTGCCGAAAATCAACTGTCGGGTTTCAGTGCTCAGACCGATGCCGGAGTCCCGGACCTCGAGCACCGGCCCGCTCTCCCCGGCGCGCACGACCACCTGGAGGCTGCCGCCGTCAGGGGTGTTCTCGACCGCGTTGCGGACAAGACCCTCGATGACCTTGCCCAGCACATCCGCCGGGACCAGGATCGGCCGGGTCGCTTCCAAATGGGTCTCCAGCGAAAGCCGGCGGTGGGCGAACTTGGGGCGCAGCAGACTCAGGTAGCGGTCGGTGAACCGCGCCAGGTCGATCGTCTCGGGTTTGGCCTCGCGCGGCCCGAAGAGCCAATCGATCCGGCGCCGCAGCCGTTCCGTCAGGGTCTCCTCCCCGAACTCCTCGGCCGCGAGGGCCTCCAGCTCGTCGGCGCACTGGTCGAGCAGGAGAGAGAGCATGCGGTGGTGGTCGGCCTCCCGCTCCTGCAGAATGTCCTCGAGCTTGTACTGCATGTCCAGCAGCCGCTGCAGATTGCGCCGGGCCCGATCGAGCGTGCCCTGCCAGCGCTCACCGCCCTCCACCCCCGCCAACGGCTTGGCCAAAAGGTTCAGCGCGGCGGAGAGAACCGACAAAGGGGTCTTCAGCTCATGGGAGAGATGGTGGATCACCCGATCCTTGGCACGGTTGAGGCGTTTCACCTCCTCGAACGAGCGCGCGAGCGCCTCGTGGACGCTGGCGTTCTCGATCGGCAGGGCGACAAGGTTCGCCACGGCGCTGAGGAGGGCCGCGTCGTCCTCGGTGAAAGGGCCGCCCTTTTTGTTCACGGCGCAGAGCACCCCGATCGTGCGCTCCGGGGTCGCCAGCGGGACGTCCAGCATGCTGCGGGTCCGGTAGCCGGCCTTTTCATCCACCGTGGCGAAGTAGAAGGGGTTCTGCGAGGTGTCGTTGACGATCAGCGGTTTGCCGGTCCGAACCACCTCCCCCGCCACCCCTTTCTCGATGGGGAAACGCACCTCCTGCATCCGTTGGCCGGTGCTCTGGTCGTCGAAAACGGAGATGCGGAAGAAGAACTCTCTCTTCTCCTCGTCCAGCAGGATCACGCTCGCCCCCTCGACCTCCAGCAGCTGCCGGACCTCGCGGGTGATCAACTCCAGCCGCGCATCGAGCGCCCGGTGCCGGTAGAGGGCCTGCGCGATTTGGAACAGGGCCTGGTTGATGCGTGCGGCGCGCTTCTCCCGGGTCACGTCCCTGAGGGTGATGACCTGGCCGGCGGGGCGGTTCTCTTCGTCGTAGAAAATGGCCCCGTCGATCACGATGTCGAGCAGGCGGCCGTCCTTGGTCAGCCGCTTCGTCTCGAAATCGTGGAGCACCTTTTCGCGATAAAGCTGCGCGAGGCCCTCCCGGGTGTGGGCCTTGAATTCCGCGGGGACAAAGGGGATGCGCTTACCCTGGAGCTCCTCCAGGCTCCAGCCGAAAACCTTCTCGAAGGCCGGGTTGAGGTAGGAGACCGTGCCGTCCAGGTTGAAGACGAAGACCGGGTCGGGCAGGAAGTTGAGAAACGCGCGGTAGCGCTGTTCCGCCCGGCGGCTGGACTCGGAGAGCTCCAGCGCGCAGGCCTGGGAGTCCCGCAGGGCCTGCTCCGCCAGGTGCTTGTCGGTGATATCCCGGGCAATGCCCCGGAACCCGGTCTTGTGGCCGGCCGCGTCGCGGATCAGCCGGGCGGAGATTTCCAGAAAGCGGCGCTCTCCATCGGGCCGGATGATCTCCCAGGTGATGGCGGCCAGATCGCCCCCGGTGCGAAAGATCCGGTTGAAGGCTTCGTAGGCGACCTCGGCGTTGGCGGCGTCCATGAAGGCGGCATAGCTGCGCTGGAGGATGGCCTCGCGCGGGTAACCGAAGATCCGGCAGAGCGCATCGTTGAAAAATGTGAAATTGCCGCTCAGGTCGACCTCGTAGAAGCCGTCGGCCACATCCTCGATCAGGGCGCGATAGCGCTCTTCCCGGACCAGGTCGGAATGCGTGGTCTTGCCGGAGCTCATGGCGGCGCCTCGGGAGGTTTCAATTCTCGTTTTCCAGGATGCCGAAATCATCGGCGTCGAGCAGTTTGATCCCGTTGGCCCGCAGCACCTCGATCGCCTTGTCGTTGTCGCCGAACCGGAAGATCATGACGGCATTGCCGGAGGAAAAGCGGATGTGCGCATACATGAAGACGACGTTGATGTTGGCCTCGGTCAGCGGCTTGAGCAGCCGCGCCAGGCTGCCCGGCTTGTCCTCGATCTCGACGGCGACGACGTCGTTGACGTAGGCCGGGATCTGGAGCCCCATCAGGACCCGTCGCGCGGTGGCGACATCGGACACGAGCAGGCGCAGCTGCCCGAAGGCCCCGGTATCCACCAGGTTCAGGGCTCTCAGATTGATCCCGGCCTCTCCGAGGGCGTTGGTCACCTCGTAGAGCCGTCCCGGAGCGTTTTCGATGGACACCACGATCTGTTTGAGCTTCATGACCTGTTCTCCTTTTTGGAATGAAGGCATCCGGCGCGGCTGCCGGGGCGGCAAGGCCCGCCAAGCCGGCATATTTTATCGTTCAACTATCACGAATGCCGAATGGGATGTCAAGCTGCAAAGAGCTCGCCGCCGCCGACAAGCTCGATCGCTGCAGCGGGTCGGCGGCCGTGGTGATCGGCTCGGGCGCCATCGGCATCGAAGCGGCGGAAGCCCTGAAGAAGAGGGGCTGCACCGTAACCGTGATCGAGCTGCTCGACTGGGTGCTGCCGGCCCTCTTCGACCCGGAAACCGCGCGGCGCCTCGCGGCGTACATGGAGGGCTAAAGGATGCGGGTCCTGACCGCGGAGAAGGTGCTAAGGCGAGCCTCCCGGCCATCCGGGAGCGCTGGCCCCAGATCACCCGGTTCTACCCCTGGACCACCCGCAAGATCGGCGAGTTGATCGGCCTCTGAGCGCATCAAAGAGCGGGGATACTCGAATCGATCTCCTCCCAGAACCCCATCGCCTTGGGCAGCCACAGCACCATATCCGGGAAATAGGTCATCATTAAGAGCACGGCCAGCTGGATGAGCAGAAACGGGATCACGGCCCTTGTGACGAAAATAATGTTCTTGTTGGCGATGGCCCCGGCGATGTACATGCTGACCCCCACGGGCGGGGTGCAGTAGCCGATCGCCAGGTTGACGGTCATCAGAAGCCCGAAGTGCATGAAGTCGACCCCGAAGGTCGGGAGCAGGGGAATCAGCACCGGGCCGATGATCAGGGTGGCGGAGATCACGTCCATGAACATCCCCACCCCGAGCAGGAAGAGGTTGATCATGATCAGGAACATCAAGGGCGAGGTGATGTTCCCGATCACCGCCTCGGCGATCTTGGCGGGGACGTTTTCGAAGGTCAGGTAGCGGCCGAAGCAGGTGGCCCCGGCCACGATGATGAGAAGGGTGGCCGAGGTGACGGCCGAGTTGACGACCACTTTCTTCACATCCCTGAACTTCATGGTCCGGTGGATGAAGAGCTCCACAATGAAGGCGTAGACGCAGGCCACGACCGCCGCCTCGTTCGCCGTGAACATCCCGGAGAAGGTGCCGACGAAGATGATCACCGGCAGCATGAGCGACCAGAAGCACTCTTTTAAAACGGAGAGGATCTCGTTCAGCCCGGGGAAGGGCAGCTGCTGCACCACGGTGCCGGAGCGGAACAGCAGGTAGGTGTACAAGCAGGTCATCGCCATGATCAGGACGCCCGGCACGAACCCGGTCAGAAAGAGCCCCTGCAGGGAGACATTGGTGATCATGCAATAGAGGATCATGCTGATGCTGGGCGGGATGATGATCCCCAGGTTGGGCGAGGTGGTCATGAGGCCGACGGAGTAATTCTCCGGGTACCCTTTCCGCATCAGGGCCGGGATCATGAAGCCGCCCAGGGCGACGACCGTGGCCACCGTGGAGCCGGAGATGGCGCCGAAAAGGCCGCAGCCCAGGCAGCCGGCCATGCCCAGGCCGCCCGGCAGCCAGCTCACGAGGGCGTTCACGAACTTGATCAGCTTCTCGACGATGCTGCCGGCGGTCATGATGTTGCCGCAGAGAATGAAGAAGAGCACCACGACCAGCGCGAAGTTGTCCATGCTCTTGAAAAACCCCTGGACGAGCATGAGGGTCTGGGTCTCGGGGGCGAAAAAGACGAACCCCAGCAAGCCCGTGAAGAAGAGCGCCATGTAGACCGGAATATAGGCTGCCATGGCCCCCAGCAGCAGCAGCAGAATGATGATGACGTCGATGTCCATGCCGGAGTTGCTCCTTGTCGCCGTCCGGGTCGTAAACGCCCCAACCGTTCGGGTCAGTTCGCCGCGCGCCGGGCGCGGAAATCCGCCTGCATCACGATCAGCACCCGGATGATCATCAGAAACCCCATCAGCGGCAGGATGGAGTAAAGGTAGACGGTCGGGATATCGAGGATCAGGGTGCTTTGGCGGCTCTCCACCTGGAGGATGGCGAGCTGGATGCCGAAATAGACCATCACCCCTGCAAAAACCAGGTTGACGAGGTGGCTGAAAACCGTCAGGGGGAACTTGAGCACCGGCACCAGCTGCACCAGGGCGTCGACCCGCACCGTGGCCCCGGTTTTGATGGCGACGCTGCAGCCGATGAAAGTGGTGTAGAGGATCACCTCCCGGACGAGCTCCTCCGACCACGCCAGTGAATAGGAGAACCCGTAGCGCAGGATCACGTTGAAAAAGAGGGCGATCATGGCTGCCATGACGGTGATGAAAAGGGTCCATTCCTCAAAAAATGTGACAATTTTATCCGCGATGCCTGCTATTTTCGCCATTTTCCGTTCCACCGGGAAGGACAGAGGTATAGAGGCGCGCAAAAGGGGAGGCACAGGAGAGCCTCCCCTTTCAGTTATGACGCGTACGGCAGCTTAGGGCTTGTACCCCATGAACTCCTGGACCTCCTTCAGGTGTCGGCATCGGACAGCTTATAAAAAGATACCCCGGCGGCCTTGCCCTTGGCGATCTCCTGCTCCTCCTGGGCCCGCCCCTCTTTGCGCATTTGAGCGGAGATCTCTTTGACGGTCTGAACAAAGACCTTCTGCAGGTCGGCCGGAAGGGTGTTGAACCAGGCCCGGTTGAAGAGCCAGATGAAGAGCCCCTGGGCGTAGTTGACCTGGGTGAAGAACTTCGCGTCCTCGAACTTCTTCGTCAAGCTGCAGACGATCAGGGTGTGGTCCAGACCGTCGATGACGCCCTGCTTGAGGGCCATGGGGACATCCGGCCAGGGCATGACCACCGGGTTGACACCCCAGGCGTTGTAGGTGAGCCGGTTGACCTCGGCCTCGGCGATCCTGATTTTGACCTTCTTCAAATCGTCGATCGATTTCACAGGGGTCTTGCTGTTCCAGCCGTAGTTCCCGTACCCGGTGATGTCCAGCGCCATGATGCCCTGGTGCTCCATCGCATTCAGGAAATGATTGAAGAGCTTCTGGTTGCCGACGAACTTGTCGAGCTTGTCGAAGGAGTCGATCAGGAAGGGGAGGTTGACCAGGCCGAAGCGGGGGCCGAGGTTGGTGGAGGCCACCGAGCTGACGGCCATGCCCTGGATGGCGCCCATCTTCAGCTGGTTGAGCACTTCCACCTCGCCGCCCAGCATCGAAAAGGGCCGGAAGTCGATGTAGATCTGCCCGTTGGTGCGCTTCCAGAGTTCGTCACGGATGGCGAAACCGGCGAAAACGCCTTTGAGGGCGGGGGTGGAGACGTTGGATACCACCGCCTTGTACTTGGCCCCGGAGGGGTCGAAGGCCGGTTTCCAGGCATCGAGAGGGGATTTCTGCTGGGCCATCACCGGACCGGTCGAAAACGAAACGCACACCAGGACCGCCAGGACAAAGAACCATGCCTTCCTCATCTTCATCGCCGCCTCCTTGTTCAGGGTTTGTGCATCTACTAAACCTCGTTCATTAATCGAAACACGTTTAATAGCTATAAATCAGCTGTGCTTGGCTTTGTCAAGCAAAAAAGGGAGCCGGACAAACCCTTTTCGGGTTTCCTGAAGGGGGGGTCAATCCACTCCGCCGGTCCAGTAACGGGCAGGGTCGAACCGTGAGATCATCTCGAGCTCCGCCGGCGAAGGTGCCGGGGTGAGGTGGAGCGTAGATGATGTTTTCAGCGGCCATCCGGTGTTGGCGCGGACCTGCTCCACGACCACGCCGGGATGCAGGGATACCAGGGTCATCTCGCACGAAGCCGGGTCGAAATGGAACACCCCCAGGGTGGTGATGACGCTGGCCGGACCGCCCCGGGGCAGCCCCACCCGCTCGCGCCAGCCGGGCCCCTCCCCGTAGCCCGGGGAGGTGACGTAATCCACCCGGGGCACAAACCGGCGCTTCTCGTGGGCCATGATGATGATGTGGCGCCGGGCGAGGCAGGCCAGGTCGCAGGCTCCCCCGCTGCCGGGCAGACGAACAGGCCTGCCGCCGCTTCCGCCGGTAGAGGTTGTGTTGAGATTGCCGAACCGGTCGATCTCCGC
>JALOOS010000212.1 GCA_025454275.1 Desulfobacterales bacterium
GTATGGGGAATTATCACAGTTCTCAGCGTTCTACGGATTAGAATGAGGTGGTTACCCTATGGACAACCGCTCCGATTTGTTTGAAAAGATAAGTAAAGCAAGGGATGCCGCCAACCCTGTCACCTCCATCCTGAAAGGGTGGATTAGGGCCAAGGCCAAGGCTGCAGCGATGCCGCAACCGCAGGCGGTGTGAGACACCGCCGCGGATTGCGAGGAGATAGAACGAAGGCCCGGACCGTAGGACGCCGTTTGTGAGTGGGCACCACCTGACGCTCCGGGTGGTGATCCGTCCCTAATGGCGCAAAGAAAGGAGGCCGCCATGATCGAAACCCACAATGATGTCATTCGCGAGAAGCGCCTTCCGAAGGTCGGCGACACGGTGCGCAGCAGGAAATACGGCACGCTCTGGCGCGTCATCGAGAAGCGGGAGATCTGGATCAACACGAGCGACGATCCGCCGACCGGGGAGTACCGCGCGATCCCGGCGATCTACCTCTGCTACTGGCGCGTCAAGGAGGGTCAACCGCCCGGCTTCGGCCGCATGCTGGGATACGCCTACTCGCTGCATGACAACACCTTCGAGGCCAACTGGGAAAAGGTGGCTTAACGTCACCGCCGCTGCGCCGGCTGTGCCGCCTTCAAGGAGGAACGCATGTTCACACACATTCTGTTGCCGTCCGACGGATCCACCTTGTCGCAGGTCGCCGTTCAAAAGGGGGTCCAGTTCGCCAAGCGCATCGGGGCGAAGGTGACCGGCCTGTGCGTGGTGCCGACCAAGAAACATCAGATCTACACGACCGTGATTTCGGAACAGCTCCAGGCGGAAACCGCCAAGCAGCATCGTCTTCAGGCCGACCGAATCCTGGCCTTCATAGCGAAGACGGCCGCGGAGGCCGGGGTCGCCTGCGAGACGGTCTGCGAAAACGGCGATCATCCCCACGAAATCATCATCGATACTGCAGCCAAAAGAGGCTGCGATCTGATCATGATGGCCTCCCATGGACTGAAGGGGGTCAAAGGGCTCCTGCTCGGCAGCGAAACCCAGAAAGTGCTGACCCATTCGAAGATGCCCGTACTGGTGGTTCGCTGAGTGCAGGGCCGGGCCCTCCCCCGGCATACGAACGGATGGAGGTGGCGCTTTGAGCGAAACGAACTACGAGCGCCCAGGGGATGAGGATTGCGCGGCGTCGCGCGTGGAGGCCTGCCTTCCCGCACAACGGGGCATCCAGGCGAAAATGCACCAGCTCTCCCGAGTGTTCAGGGATGCAGCCGATGCGATCATCATCGAGGATCTGGCCGGGACCGTCATCGAGATGAACCGCGAAGCCGAGCGCTCCTATGGCTGGAGCCGGGAGGAGTTGATCGGCCGGTCCATCAAGAACCTTTTCCTGCCCGAGCGTCTCCAGATGGCCTGGCAGTTGCGCCAGCGCTGCCTCAAGGGGGAGGAGGTCCGCAACTGGGAAGGCTATCGGGTCGACAAGTACGGCCGGGTCTTCCCCACCTTGATGACGGCCTTTCCCCTCATGAACGAGGACGGCACCATCGAATCCATTGCGACCATCACCAAAGACATATCCGTCCTGAAAAAACTGGAACTGGAGCTGCGCGACTCCCAGCAGCGCCTGCGGGAATTTTCACGCAAGAGCATCGAGGCGCTGGAGGCCGACCGCAAAGCGGTCTCCCGGGAGCTGCACGACAGCATCGGCGGGAACCTGGCGGCCATCAAGTTCGCCCTGGAATCGATCGTCAAAAAGATCGCCGAAACGCCTTCTGCGGCCGCGGCCTCCCTGGAGAAGACCATCTCCCATCTGGCCGAGACCATCAAGGAGTGCAAACGGATCTCCGGAAACCTGCGCCCGGAGATCATCGACGACCGGGGGCTGCTGCCCACCATCGACTGGCACATCCGCCAGTTCAGCCAGCACTACGGGCAGATCAAAATTCTGAAGCAGATCGAGGTCCAGGAGCGGGACATACCGGAGGCGCTCAAGATCGTCATCTACCGGGTGATCCAGGAGGCGTTGAACAATGCCGTCCGACACGGGCA
The DNA here is from genome assembly GCA_025454275.1 of Desulfobacterales bacterium. Lineage (GTDB taxonomy): Bacteria > Desulfobacterota > Desulfobacteria > Desulfobacterales > SpSt-501 > SpSt-501. Next base: position 2,048 of record JALOOS010000212.1, read on the forward strand.
CGCCGACGCGATCCATATTCGATTGAAACGATCCGCGCACGGTTTCGAGGCGGAAGTGGAGGACAACGGCTGCGGATTTGATTTCAATGAATTCAGCGCCGGCGGCGACCACGCGCGGGGATTCGGGCTGAAGAGCATGCGGGAGCGGGTCGAAATCATCGGCGGCGCCTTTACCCTCATCTCCTCAACGGGTGCAGGCACGCGCGTCCGGATTACGCTGCCCGCCGGAGATGCCGGGTAAGCCCATACGAGCCGCCGGGCGGCGACATAACCTTACAGCTCAGATGCGGGGATCCCATGGACGCCACGAAAAAAATCATCATCGTCGAGGACAATGATCTCTACCGGGCGGCGTTGCGGGAGCTGATCAACAGCCAGGAGAACTTGGAAGTCGTGGCCGAGGCGGCCGACGGGGAGGAAGCGATAAAGGTGGCCGCCGCCTTTCCGGCGGACTTGGTGCTGCTGGATCTCCGGCTGCCGGGCACCAGCGGTTACGATGCCCTGCCACGGCTGTCGCAGAACACGGATGCGAAGATTCTCGTGCTGAGCATTCTCGAGTCGCATCACAACATCCGGGCCTCGCTGGAGGCCGGGGCCGACGGCTACTGCTTCAAGGATGTCAGCAGCCAGGAGCTGCTGAGAGCCATCGCAACGGTCCTGAGCGGGGAGCGGTATGTCTCCCGCCCCGCGCTCGACTATCCGGAAGAGCGCCGGGCGGAGCCGCGTCAGGCGTGCGACCACGGGATCGTGTGGGTCTATTTCAATCGGGAGAGCACGGTTGCCGCACGGATGCTGAACTGCAGCCGCATCGGCTGCTACTTTGAAACCTCTCAACCGGTCACGGCCGGGGCCACCATCTCCATCCGGCTGGAACACCAACCGGCCGGATCGCACGACCATGCCCCCGGACTGGTTCGATCCTACGCGGTGGCGGATGTCAAATGGTGTGACCCGCGCAGCCGCCGCTACGGTGTCGGGGCCCGCTACCATTTTTGATGACGCAACCTTCAGGGAAGGGTCAAACAGAGAGCCCGTTCATCAGCGCCAGAACGTTCCGCCCCAGCACGTAGGGGTTGTAGCCCCCTTCGAGGATGGCGAAGCACCCGGCACGGCTGCGGCGGGCCGCCTCCCGCACCATGCGCCCCATCTCGAAGTAGTCCTCGGTCATGAGCAGCCCGCCCCAGTCCTGGCGGTGATTGTCGAAGCCCGCGGAGATTCCGATGATGTCCGCCCGGCAGCGCGCGAGCTCCTCGGCCACCTCCCACAGGTAGGCCTTGCGCTCATGGGCGCCGGGGTTGTGGAGGTCGACCCAGTCACGGTGCGCCAGGATGTTCACCGTCCCGTCGCCGTAGTGCAGATCGAAATCCAGGACGTAGGCCGTCTGGATGCGGCCGGCCTGCTTCATGGCCTGCAGGGCCACGGCCATGTTGTTGAAATAGCAGAACCCCCAGGCGGAGCCGGCCGAGGCATGGTGCCCGGGCGGACGGATGAGCGCAAAGCAGGGCTCGCTGAGGCCGATGGCGGCGGCCTGGACGGCGCCTCCCGCGGCGAGGGCGGCGATGTCGTAGAGGCCCATCCGGCGCACGCGGTCGATGTGCTCGGAGGTGTGCACCGCGGCAATGTGGGCCTCCTCGGCCGGTTCGGCCCCAATGAATTCCGCCTGCTCTTTTATCGCCGCAACGATGGCCTCCATGCGCCCCGGCTCGGCCGCCGGGTCGGAGGTGTAGACCTGATAGAAATCCTCGTGGAAGACCACTTTCATGGCAGCGACCGCCTTTCAAGCCGGGCGACACTCTCCACGTGGAAGGTGTGGGGGAACATGTCGATCGGCTGGATCTCGGCCACCTCGTAGTGCGCCGCGAGCAGGGCGGCATCGCGCGCGAGGGTGGCCGGGTTGCAGGAGATGTAGACGATTCGCTCCGGCGGCGCCATCCCCGCCCGCGGCGGGTCGATGATCATCACCTCCGGGCGCGCTGCGACCCCTGCCAGCCCCTCCAGGATGTCCCCCCGGGCGAAACGGCAGTTGGAGACACCGTTCAGCCGGCAGTTCCGCTCCGCATCGGCCACCGCGCTGGCGGAGATCTCGATCCCGAGCACCTCGCGGCAGCTCCTCGCAATGAAGATGGGGATGGTGCCGGTCCCGCTGTAAAGGTCCACAACCGATTCGCGCCCCTTCAGCCCGGCATAGTCCAGCACCTGCCGGTAGAGGCGCTCCGCGCTGCGCGTGTTGGTCTGGAAGAAGGAGTTGGCCGAGATCTCGAACTCGAAGGGGCCGATCCGGTCCCGGATGACACCCTCCCCCGCCACGCGGTGCTCCACCTCCCCGACCGCCACGCCCGCCTTGCGGGCCGTCACGTTGTTCACCACCGAGACCACCTCCGGAAACCGGGCCTGCAGGCCTTGGGCCAGGGCGGAGAGGAGATCGGCGTCCTCGCTCGCGGTCACCAGGTTGACCATCCAGCTCCCGGCGGCGGCGGAGTTGCGCAGCACGGCGAAGCGCCAGAACCC
>JALOOS010000213.1 GCA_025454275.1 Desulfobacterales bacterium
GGGGGTCCACGGGGTCCACCTCATGGCGATCGAGTGGGAGCACCGGGTGCCGGAGATCGCCGAGCGTGCGGGGATGCTCCCGCGCCCGCAGCCGTAATCTAAAAATCCTTCGGATTTTTATCGAAAAACGTCTCCGGCGCCTGGGCGGCGCCGGAGACGTTTTTTTATTTTCATGGGGGCTTCTCCTGATTTTCCACCTCCCTACCCGTTCACGTCCCTGTTCTTGATCCCTTTTTTCTGGATGATTAATGAATGATAATTCATTAATATCGGGTATAAATTTTTGTACCAAAAAAACATTAATTTATAGTATTACCCAATTTTAATAACAATCCTCTTGACAGCCTTCTCAATTCCATATAAATGAATGAGTATTCATTCATTTATCGGGTAGTGCCATGGATTCCCAAGGTTCAAAGGACAAGAACTCCAAATACGACAAGATCCTGGAGGCGGCTGTGACGGTGTTCGCCGCCAAGGGTTTCCGGCAGTCCACCATCTCCGAGGTCGCGCGTGAAGCCGGTGTCGCCGACGGAACCATCTATCTCTATTTCAAGAACAAGGACGACATTCTCGTCCAGTTTTTCGAGTACAAGGCGCGCCAGGTCTTCGAGCGTTTCCGCCGGGAGGTCGGCCGCGGTCGCAGCAGTGTGGAGAAGCTGCGCAACCTGGTGCGGGTGCACCTGACCGAGTTCCAGCGCGACCCCCGGATGGCGGTGGTCTACCAGGTGGAGACCCACCAGAGCCGCCTCCTGGTCGAGGTGCAGATCCGGGAGATGGCCAAGATGTACCAGGACCTCATCGCCGAGATCATCGAGCAGGGCCAGCGCGAAGGGTGCATCCGCAAGGAGCTTTACGTCGGCCTGGTCAAACGGTTCATTTTAGGGGCGGTGGAGGAGGTGATCGGCACCTGGCTCTACTCGGGCCAGAACTACGATCTCGTCTCCATGGCCGATCCGCTGGTGGATCTCTTCATAAAAGGCATCGGGTCAACGGCGCCGCCGGATCCAACCGGCGCGTGACCAATCCCAGACAGGAGGCAACATGGCACAGGTGATTGCGGATCGCAGGGACATCGATTTCGTCCTTCACGAGCAGTTGAAGGTGGAGGAGCTTGCCGAGCACGAGCGCTTTGCCGAGTTCAACCGCAAAGCGGTCGATCTGATCGTATCGGAGGCCCGCAACCTGGCCGTGAAGGAGATTCTGCCGACGCGCATCGACGGCGACCGCCAGGGGTGCCGTTTCGATGCCGGCCGGGTCGCCGTGCCCGACTCCTTCCACAAGGTATGGAAGACCTTCAACGAGGGCGAGTGGCTGGCCATGACCGAGGCGGTCGAATGGGGCGGGCAGGGCATGCCGCGCACGGTGGCCATGGCGGCGGCCGACTACCTGAACGGGGCCAACTTCGCCTTCATGATGTATGCCGGGCTCACCCACGGCGCCGGCAAGCTCGTGGAGCAGTTCGGCAGCCCCGAGCAGAAGCGGCTCTTCCTGAAAAACATGTACACCGGCAAATGGACCGGCACCATGCTCCTGACCGAGCCGGAGGCCGGCTCCGATGTGGGCGCGCTGACCACCTCGGCCGCCAGGAACGCGGACGGCACTTACTCCATCACCGGCAACAAGATCTTCATCTCCTCGGGCGAACACGACTTGGCCGAGAACATCATCCACCCGGTGCTGGCCCGGATCGAGGGGGCCCCGGCCGGCACCGGGGGGATTTCCCTCTTCCTGGTGCCCAAGATCCGGGTCAACCCGGACGGCAGCCTGGGCGAGCCGAACGACGTGGTCTGCACCGGGATCGAGGAGAAGATGGGCATCCATGGCAACGCCACCTGCTCGCTCGCGCTCGGCGGCAAGGGCAACTGCCGCGGCACCCTGCTCGGCGAGGAGAACAAGGGCATGCGGGCCATGTTCCTCATGATGAACGAAGCGCGCCTGCTGGTGGGGACCCAGGGGCTGGGGTGTGCGAGCCCGGCCTATCTCTATGCCGTCAACTACGCGCGCGAGCGCATCCAGGGGCGCCACCTCCTGAAGAGCTTCGACAAGGCCGCCCCTTCGGTGCCGATCATCCAGCATCCGGACGTGCGCCGCATGCTGCTGACCATGAAAGTGTTCGTGGAAGGGGCCCGCAGCCTGCTTTACTATGTCGGCCGCTGCGAGGACCGGATCCAGGTCACCGCCGACGCCGACACCCGGGCCAAATACCAGGGGATCGTCGATTTTCTCATCCCGATCGCCAAGGGCTATGTCACGGACCGCTGCCTGGAGGTCTGCAACCTCGGCATCCAGGTCTACGGGGGCTACGGCTACATCCGGGAATACCCCATGGAGCAGCTCCTGCGCGACTGCCGGATCACCCCGATCTACGAAGGCACCAACGGGATCCAGGCCATGGATCTTCTGGGCCGCAAGCTCGGGATGAACAAGGGCAAGCCGGTCATGGACCTCCTGGGGGAGATCCAGGCCGAGCTGGCGGCCGCCAAGGCCCTGCCGCGGACAGCCGCCGCCGCGGCCGCGCTCGAGTCGGCCGTGAACAAGCTGGGCGAGGTGGCGATGCACATGGGGGCTTCGGCCATGTCCGAAAAAGTGATGACCGCCTTCGCCTTCGCCCACCCCTTCCTGGAGGTGTGCGGGGACGTGGTGATGGGCTGGATGCTTTTGTGGCGGGCGCGGGCGGCGGCCGAGAAGCTCGCCGCCGGGGCCAAGGAGAAGGATGCGCTTTTCTACGAAGGCCAGATCCGGGGGGCGGAGTACTTCACCCGCGCCCTGCTCCCGGTGACCCAGGGCCGGATGCGGGCCATCCTCGCGGCGGACCCCTCCATGGTGGAGATGCCCGAGGACGCCTTCGGGGGAAAATAGATTCCATCCATAATGCCGGATGGAATCTATCAGGGGGGAGCAAGTTGTGCTGAACCGGCGTTCATGGTATAAGCCCGCCTTGCATCGATACCCTGAAGTCTGTATTTCGGCTCCGCCCCAACGGGAAGCAGATAACCCATCGGGGTCGCTATCGGGTTCGGGATCGATCTGTTTGTTTTCCGAACCGTATCGCTGTGCACAACCAGGGCGGCAAGCAGAAACGCCGATCCCGACAACGATCCCGATCCCGACCCCGGACGCATCTTGAACCCTCGACCCCTGACGCCGCCGCCCGGCGGCGTTGGAAAGGCTTGCGATGGAACCTGCGTTGGTATCGCCCGCATCCGCCGTTCTGGCGGGAATTCCCGCCCGGCTGATCTTCATCCTGATCCCGCTCGCCGGCATCGGCGTCTTCGCCACCATCATGCACCGGCGGATCGCCCCGCTGCTCAAGGCTGCGCCCGATCCCCGCTTTCAGCGCATCCCCGAGCGCATCAAGGCGGTGGTCCTGGTCTGGCTCGCCCAGTGGCGCCACCCGCGCTACCTGCTGGCGGGGGTGCTGCACATCATCGTCTTCTTCGGGTTCCTGATCCTGGGGGCCCGCTCGACCCAACTCGTGGTGCTGGGCTTTGTGGACGGCTTCACCCTGCCGGGCTTCGGGGGGGCGTTCGGCGCCTTCTACCACGTGCTCAAGGACTATGCCGGGACCGCGGTCTTCGCGGCCGTGGTCGTCCTCGCCGTCCGGCGGGCGGCCTTCGCCCCGGCGCGCTATGCCGTGCCCGAGCGCTACGGGAAGGACCACACCCCGGAGGCGCTCTTCGTCCTGGGGCTCATCTCGACCCTGCTCCTGAGCGAGGCGCTCTTCGACGCGAGCCTCATGGCCGCCCAGCTCGCCAAGGGACAGCCGGCCGAGTTCGCCCCGCCCCTCACCCTGGTCTGGGTCTTCCGCCACCTGCTGACCGGCTCCTCCCTCGGCGCCCTGCAGGGGCTGCACCTGGCGGCCTACACCGTGCACGACCTAACCTTTTTCTTCTTCCTTTGCTTCCTGCCCCTCGGCAAGCACTTCCACGTGATCACCTCGCTCTTCAA
>JALOOS010000214.1 GCA_025454275.1 Desulfobacterales bacterium
TGAAACCTTAAAAAAGGAGGAGAGACGATGACAGCCAAACTGATCATGGGGACCGAAATCAGAGAGGCCATTCTGGTGGAGCTGGCCGCCGAGGTGAAGGCCATTCAGGCCAAACACGGGGTCGTACCCGGACTGGTGACCATCCTGGTCGGCGAGAACCCGGCCTCGATCTCCTACGTGACGCTGAAGATCAAGACCGCCCACCGCCTCGGGTTCAAGGAGATCCAGGACAACCAGCCCGCCACCATCTCTGAAAAGGAGCTGCTCGCCCTGATCGACAAATACAACCGCGACGATTCGATTCACGGGATATTGGTTCAGCTGCCCCTGCCCAAGCACGTGAACGAGAAAAAGGTGCTGAACGCCATCGACCCGGACAAGGACGTGGACGGGTTCCACCCGGTCAACGTCGGCCGGCTGATGATCGGCGGCTCCGAGGTCAAGTTCCCCCCCTGCACCCCCGCCGGGATTCAGGAGTTGATCATCCGCTCCGGGGTCAAGACCGACGGGGCCGAGGTCGTGGTGGTGGGCCGGTCGAACATCGTCGGCAAACCCATCGCCAACATGATGCTCCAGAAGGCCAAGGGGGCCAACGCCACGGTCACCATCGTCCACACCGCAACCCGGGACATGGCCTTCCACTGCAAGCGGGCCGACATCCTGATCGTTGCGGCCGGCGTGCCCGGCCTGGTGAAGCCCGAATGGATCAAGCCCGGGGCCTGCGTCATCGATGTCGGCGTCAACCGCGTCGGCGAGAAGGTCAGCGAGAAGACCGGCCAGAAAGTGGCCATCCTGCGGGGCGACGTCGATTTCGACGCGGCCAAGGAGATCGCCGGCTGGATCACCCCCGTGCCCGGCGGCGTGGGTCCGATGACCATCACCATGCTCATGCAGAACACTCTGAAATCACTCAAATTCAAGCTGGGGATCGCCTAAGGCGCCCTCCCGGTCGTCATCGGGGCCGTCCCGCGGTGCGGCCCCGGTGACGGAATCATCGCCACCGCCTCAAGTTCTCCGGGGTTTGGCCGATAACCTATACCGATGCGGAAGAAAATCTCCTTCGTCGTCCTGACGCAAAACGGCGCCGCGGCGCGGCAGTTTTGCATGTCGCGGTCGGTGCTGCGATGGCTTCTGGCCCTCGCGGTCGGGTTCGCCGGGGCGGGGGCTTTCGTCGCGATCGACTACGTTCAGCTCAAACGGGCCGCCCTGCACCTGGAGCAGCGCGAGGCCGAGCTCGGCGTGCTGCTCGCGGACCGGAGCGACGAGGTCGAACTGCAGCGTCGGCAGATCAGCGAGTTCGCCGGGCAGATCAACACGCTCAAGGAGAAGCTCCTGGCGCTGAACCAGTTTGAGAAAAAAATCCGCATCATGGCCGACATCGAAAAGCGCCCCGACGCGGGCCATCTCTTCGGGATCGGCGGCTCGATCCCCAAGACCATGGACCCCAAGGCGGCCTTCCGCGAAGAGCGCAGCAGCCTGATCCGCGAGATGCACGCCCAGACCGCCCAGCTCGAGGTGGGGCTCGTGAACCAAAGCGACAGCTTCTCGGCCCTCGTGACCCATCTTGAGAAGCAGCAGCGGCTCCTCGCCGCCACCCCGACCATCCGGCCGATCGACCCGGCCATGGAATCCTGGGTCTCCTCGAAGTTCGACTGGCGCATCTCCCCCTTCACCAACCAGCGGGAGTTCCACAAGGGATACGACATCGCCTCCCGCGAGGGGACGCCGATCTATGCCACCGCCGGCGGGGTGGTGACCTTCTCCGGCACCAAGGGGCTGCTCGGCAAAACCATCATCATCGACCATGGCCACGGGCTCACGACGGTCTACGGCCACTGCAGCCGACTGCTCAAAACCCAGGGAGAGAAAGTCGGCCGCTGGGACACGATCGCCCTCGTCGGCAACTCGGGCAGCAGCACCGGGCCCCATCTCCACTACGAGGTGTGGGTGCACGGGGTGCCGGTCAACCCGGAGAAATATTTTCTCAACTGAAGCGGCCGCCGGCGCCGGCCGCTGAACAGTCCAAAAAGTTTCCCTTCCGGGTTATCCCCTCGCCTGACCTGTTGTCCCTGCCTTCAATTCTGGTATAATCAATTGTTGAACGACACCACCAGAGAGGAATCGTGTTCCCATGTTCATGAGTTTTCTCACCAAGGTCTTCGGCAGCAAGAACGAGCGGGACCTGAAAAAGATGCAGCCGGCCGTGGAGCGGATCAACGCGCTGGAGCCGGCCGCCCAGACGATGACCGACGAGGAGCTGCGCGCCCAGACCGGCCGGTTCAAGGAGCGGGTCGAGCGCGGGGAGGCCCTCGATGAGCTCTTGCCGGAGGCCTTTGCGGCCGTGCGCGAAGCCTCCCGGCGAACCCTGAAGATGCGCCACTTCGACGTGCAGCTGATCGGCGGCATGGTGCTGCATGCGGGCAAGATCGCCGAGATGAAGACCGGCGAGGGCAAAACCCTCGTCGCGACGCTGCCGGCCTACCTCAACGCCCTCGCCGGGCGCGGCATGCACATCATCACCGTGAACGACTACCTGGCCCGGCGCGACACCGAGTGGATGGGGCACATCTACCGTTTTCTCGGCCTTTCGGTCGGCACCATCGTACACGGCCTCACCGACCACGAGCGGCAGGCCGCCTACAACGCCGACATCACCTACGGCACCAACAACGAGTTCGGCTTCGACTACCTGCGCGACAACATGAAGTTCGAGCGCGCCGGGCTGGTCCAGCGCGAGCTGCACTACGCCATCGTCGACGAGGTGGACAGCATCCTGATCGACGAGGCCCGGACCCCGCTCATCATCTCGGGGCCGGCCGAGAAGTCCACCGATCTCTACTACCAGGTGAACCACCTGATCCCGCGCCTCACCCGCGATCGGGACTACACCATCGACGAGAAGGCCCGCACCGCCACCCTGACGGAAGAGGGGGTGGCGCGCTGCGAGAAGCTCATGCAGGTGGAGAACCTCTACGACCCCCGCCAGATCGAACTGCTCCACCACGTCCAGCAGGCCTTGAAGGCCCACGCCCTCTTCAAGCGCGACGTCGACTACATCGTCAAGGAGGGCGAGGTCATCATCGTGGACGAGTTCACCGGGCGGCTGATGCCCGGCCGGCGCTACAGCGAGGGGCTGCACCAGGCGCTCGAGGCCAAGGAGGGGGTCACGATCGAAAACGAGAACCAGACCCTCGCCACCATCACCTTCCAGAACTACTTCCGCATGTACGCGAAGCTCGCGGGCATGACCGGCACCGCGGACACCGAGGCGGCCGAGTTCAAGAAGATCTACAACCTCGACGTCATGGTGGTGCCCACCCACAAGCCCATGATCCGCACCGACTTCGCCGACGTCATCTACAAGACCAAGCGCGAGAAGTACGAAGCGGCCCTGGACGAGATCGAGACGCTGCACGCCAAGGGCCAGCCCGTACTGGTGGGCACGATCAACATCGACGTCTCCGAGCAGCTGAGCAAGAAGCTCAAGGCCCGCGGCATCCCGCACGAGGTGTTGAACGCCAAGCACCACGAAAAGGAGGCCGAAATCGTGGCCCGGGCCGGTCAGCGCGGGGCGGTGACCATCTCGACCAACATGGCCGGCCGCGGCACCGACATCGTGCTGGGCGAAAGGGTGGTCGACCTGGGGGGGCTGCACATCCTCGGCACCGAGCGGCACGAGTCGCGCCGCATCGACAACCAGTTGCGCGGCCGCTCCGGCCGCCAGGGAGACCCGGGCTCCTCGCGCTTCTACATGGCCCTGGAGGACGACCTGCTCCGGATTTTCGGCGGCGAGCGCATCACCGGCCTCATGGAGAAGCTCGGGCTGGAGGACGGCGAGCCGATCGAGCACAACCTGATCAGCCGCGCCATCGAAAACGCCCAGACCAAGGTCGAAGCCCACAACTTCGAGATCCGCAAGCACC
>JALOOS010000001.1 GCA_025454275.1 Desulfobacterales bacterium
CGATTCCGTCGATGAAAGCTCCAGCCAGGTCGTCAAGCTCGTCGACCAGGTGATCATCGCCGCCTACCGCAAGAACGCCTCCGACATCCACATCGAGCCCTCCGTGGTGACCAAGGCGACCACGATCCGCTTCCGCCTGGACGGGGTGTGCCAGGAGTACATGAAGGTCCCCAACGCGATGGTGCGCGGGATCGTCTCGCGCATCAAGATCATGTCCAACCTGGACATCGCCGAGCGGCGCCTGCCCCAGGACGGCAAGATCAAGTTCCGCCGCAAGGGGGTGCCGGCCTTTGAAATGCGGGTCGCAACCCTTCCCACCGCGGGCGGCTTCGAGGACGTGGTGCTGCGCATCCTCGCCTCGGCCGGCGCCATGAAGATCGACGAGATGGGGCTCACCGATCGCAACCTGGATGTGATCCGGCGCGTCATCGTCAAACCCTACGGGTTGATTCTGGCCGTCGGGCCGACCGGCTCGGGCAAGACGACGACCCTGCACGGACTGCTCGGCCACATCAACAAACCCGGGGTCAAGATCTGGACCGCCGAGGATCCCATCGAAATCACCCAGCAGGGGCTGCGCCAGGTCGAAGTCAGACCGAAGATCGGGCTCGACTTCGCCCGCGTGATGCGGGCCTTCCTGCGCGCCGACCCGGACGTGATCATGATCGGTGAGATGCGCGACGAGGAGACCGCCTCCATCGGCATCGAGGCCTCGCTGACCGGGCACCTGGTCTTCTCCACCCTGCACACCAACAGCGCCCCCGAGACCATCACCCGCCTGCTCGACATGGGGTTGAACGCGTTGAACTTCTCCGATGCCTTCCTGGGAGTGCTGGCCCAGCGCTTGGTCCGGCGGTTGTGCAGCAACTGCCGCAAGGACTTCGTCCTCAGCAAGGAGGAGTTCGAAGAGCTGCAGGTCGACTACGGGCAGCAGTGGTTCCCCGCGACGGGGATCGCGTACTCCGAGAACATACGGATTTTCAAAACGGTGGGCTGCGAGAGCTGCTCCGGGACCGGCTACCGCGGCCGCATGGGGATCCACGAGCTCATGGAGGGCACCCCGGAAGTCAAGCTGATGATCAAAAAGCAGGCCAACACCGAGGAGCTCTTCAAGACGGCGATGCAGCAGGGGATGTCCACCCTCAAGCAGGACGGCATCATGAAGGTGTTCAAGGGGGTCACCGACATCTCCGAGGTGCGGCGGGTCTGTATCATGTAGCCGGGCGCTTGCCGGTGGGTGCCATGGAGATCGGTTCGCCGGAGTGGTCGGCCCTGATTGCTGCGGGCGCCCGTGCGTTCGGCCTTGCGCTGCAACCCGCGCAGGCGGCTCAAATGGCGCGCCACGCGCTCCAGGTTCTGGCGTGGAATCGCGTCACCAACCTGACCAGCGTCACCGAGCCGGCGGCGATGGCCTGCAACCATTACCTCGATTCGCTGGCGGCCGCGGCCTTCATTCCGCCGGCGGCCGCGCTGCTGGACATCGGCTCCGGGGCCGGCTTTCCGGGTATTCCCCTGCACCTGGTCTGCCCGGGGCTGGAAACCACCCTGATCGATGCCTCCCGTAAAAAGGTGAGTTTTTTGAAACAGGCCATCCGCGAGCTGAAGCTGACGCGGATCAGCGCCCTGCACGTCCGTGCGGAGGAGCTGGCCGGCCGCGGGGCGGAGGCGCCGCGCTACACCGTCGTTGTGAGCCGGGCGCTCAGTGGGACCGAATCCTTCGTGCGTATGGCGCTGCCCCTCTTGGCCGACGGCGGCCGGATCCTCGCCATGAAGGGGCGAATGGGGGTGGAGGAGGTTTCGGCGCTGGAGCGTTCGGCCCGGAGCGGGGAGTTCGGCGCGGCGTTGTCTGTGCGGCGCTGCGGTTACCGGGTTACGGGGCTTGCCTGCGAACGCTCGCTTCTCATCTTCGAGCGAATCGACGGTTGATCTGCGCAGCTTCGGGGCGGATCGCAGCCTCCTCGGCCGGCTGTGACTGTGGTGCGGGGGCCGGCCGGCTCAGCCCGCAAGCGCGACCAGCTCGGCCCGGGCCGTCCCCCCGGCGATCGAGAGCAGCGCGACGCAGGGTTTCTCTCCGTAGCGGGGGGCGCCGGCGCTGCCGGGGTTGACGTAGAGGACCCCGTTCCGGGTCTCGACCATCGAGCGGTGGGTGTGACCGGCCACCACGGCGGCGGGATCGTGCGGTGCGGGGTGGAGCCGGGCGAGGTCGTGGATGAGGTGAATGACCATGCCGCCGGCGTGGACGGTTTCGTGCTGGGGCAGGCGGCCGGCCCAGGGCCCGTTGTCCATGTTGCCCTGCACGGCGACGACCGGCGCAACGGCCTCCAGGCGGAGCAGGATGCTCTCGGCGCCGATGTCGCCGGCGTGAAGAATCAGGTCCACCCCGCGAAACACCTCCTCCACATCTGAAGGCAGGTACCCGTGGGTGTCCGATAGGACCCCCAGGCGGTAGGCGGCTTTCGGCGGCAATACCATAGGAGGTGAATTTAGCCGATGCGGGTTGCTGCTGTCAACGGTCTCATCGAGCGGCACCCGGCGCCCGAGGCCGCCCGCCCTCGCGGCAAGCCGGCTGCTGCAGCGCCCGGTCGCGCTGCCCGATCGAATCGGTTTGACAGCCCCTCTTTTTTTTTATATTTCTGCCGCGGTCGTCTGGTGTGGTGATCGTGATTGAACCCTTCCCGCGCAGGAGGAGTGAACCCATGAAGATCCTGGTCGGTTACGATGGCAGCAACGTTGCGAAAGAGGCGCTCAAGCTCGCCCGGCGTCACGCCCGCGCCTTCGGGGCCGGCGTGGACATCGTCACCTCCATGGAGAGCGGCACGGAGGGCGAGCAGCGGGCCATCGACGATGCCGAGCGCGGGTTGGAATGGGCCAAGACCCTTTTTGATGAAAAAGGGATCCCCTGCAAAACCCACCTCCTGATCCGCGGCATGTCGCCGGGCGAGGATCTGGTCCAGTTCGCACGGGAGCACGAAATCGATGAGATCGTGGTCGGCGTCAAGCGGCGTTCCAAGGTCGAAAAGATCCTCATGGGCTCAACCGCCCAGTACGTGGTCCTGCAGGCCCCGTGCCCGGTCGTGTCGGTGAAGTAGCGCGCCTCTCGCCCGGCGCCGATTCAAGGCCGGGGCGGCCGGGAAAAGAGAGAACGGTTCCGGGACCCCATGCGGCATTCGGGGTCGGAATCGGTATCGGTATCGTCCCTTGCGCGCATGCCGGCCGGCTGTTTGCTTGCCAACTTCAAGAATCGATACCGGACCCGATACCGACTCCGACCCCGATCGGTGCCTAATGTAACCGGGTCCCCCCTTCGTGCTCAGCCTCCCGAACGTCGGCGGCGCAGGCCGGCCTCCAGCCGCTGAAACCCCGCCGAACAGCCGAAAGTCAAGATGAAATAAAGGCCGGTGATGGTGATCCAGGTCTCGAAGGTCAGGTAGGTGGCCGCCATCAGCTCCATGCCCCGGAAGGTCAGCTCCGGCACCGAGATCACCGACACGATGGCCGAGTCCTTGATGGTTGAGATAAACTGCCCCCCCAGCGGGGGCAGGATGCGCTGCACCGCCTGGGGCAGGATGATGTGGCGCATGCGCTGCCAGGCGCTGAAGCCGAGCGCCGCGGCGGCCTCGCGCTGGCCCTGCTCGATCGACCGGATCCCCGCCCGCACGATCTCGGTGATATACGCCCCCTCGAAAATGGATAGCGTCAGCACCGCCGAAACGAACGCGGCCGCCTGTCCGGGCGGGGCCGCCAGCAGCGCGAAGAGACGCTGCACGGCCTCCGGCTGCCCCCGCAGGTGCAGTTCCAGGCCGGTCGCGGGCAGGAGCTGGTCGCCGATGAAGAAATAAAAAATGAAAATGAGGACGAGCGGCGGGGTGTTGCGCATGAGCTCGACATACGCGGCGGCCGACAGGCGCCGGAACCGGCTGTGGCTCGCGCGCATCAGCCCCATGAAGACCCCGATCAAGGTGGCAAGCACGGTGGCCCACACGCTCAGGCGGACGGTCATCGCGAAACCGTCCATGAGCACATTGGCCACGTACCGCCCGGCGTCGGCGTCGTAGCGGAAAAGGTACTGGGGGATCGCCCCCCACTCCCACTGGTAGTTCAACCCCAGTCGGATGCGGTAGAAGAAATAGGCGGCCGCGGCGGCCATGCCGGCCGCGATCAGGAGATCCAGCCATCCGAATCGGGTGCGCCGGGTGATCACTTCAGCAGGCTTTTCCATTCCTGGGTGTCGAACCAGTAGTGCTTGCGCTCGGCCAGCCACCCCTCGGCCTCCACCACCCGGATCCAGTTGTCGAAGACATTCAAGGTGTCCACGTCCCCTTTGCGCAGGGCAAAGCCGATGGGCTCGCGGGTGATGGTTCCGGCCACGGGCAGAAAGAATTTGTCCGGCTGGCTGAGGGCCAGCTCCGTCGGCAGGGGAATCCCGGCCAGCAGGGCGTGGACCTTGCCGTTGGCGAGCTCCTGGATGACCTGGGACTCGTCGTCGAAGAGGCGTTTCTGCGCCTTGGGCAGGAATTTCTCAACGGCCATGGCCGCCGTGGATCCCAGCCGGGCGGTCACCACCACCTCCGGCTTGTTGAAATCCTCCAGGCGGCTGAAGCCGGCGGCCATCTGCTTGTGGGCCACGATCCCGACCCCGGAATAGTCGTACGGGATGGTGAAGTTCACCTTGAGGTTGCGCTGCGGCAGGATGCCCATTCCGCCGATGATGACGTCGAACTTTCCGGTCAGCAGGGCCGGGATGATGCCCGCCCACTTGGTGGGGACGAACTCGACCTTCACGCCCAGCTCCTTGGCGAGGCGGGTGGCGACATCGATTTCGAAACCGATGAGCCGGCCGGTCTTGTCCGTCATGGCCCAGGGCACGAAGGTGGACATGCCCACGCGCAGCACCCCGCGTTTGATCACCTGCTCGATCGTGCTCTCCTCGGTCAGCTTGCGCTGAATCTCTCCGCTCTCGCCGCTGCCCGGCAGGCCGAGGGCCACGGCCAGGGCGAGGATGGCGGCGGCCATCATCAACATCCCTCTTTTCATGGTGCCTCCTTTATGGGTTAGGGTCCCCGGCGCCGGCGGCGGCGCCGCTCAACGCTTGATCGTTCGCTCGCAGGCCGCCACCGCCGCCGATAGGGCGAAGGTGATGAGGAGGTAAACGGCGGCGACCGTGAACCAGACTTCGAAGACCAGGAAGGTCTCGGCGACGATGGCCTGGCCCTGCATGGTCAGGTCGTAGATCGCGATCGTGCTGACCAGGGCCGAGTCCTTGACCAGCGACACCGCCTGGCTGGTCAAGGGCGGCAGGATGTGCCGCAGCGCCTGGGGCAGGATCACCAGTCGGTAGGTGCGCCAGGTGCCCAGCCCCAGGCTGTAGGCCGCCTCCCACTGGCTGCGGTGGATCGAGAGGATGCCGGCGCGGAAGATTTCAGAGGCGTAGGCCCCTTCAAAGAGGCTCAATGCGAGAACGGCCGAGGTGAAGGCGCTGATCTCGAGCACGGGGGAGAGCACGAAGTAGATGAAGAAGAGCTGAACCAGCAGCGGCGTGTTGCGGACCAGCTCCAAGTAGGCCCGGGCCGTCATCCGGCCGAGCGGGGCCCCGGAGAGACGCAGCAGGGCGGTGGTGAGCCCCAGGCCGAAGGCGAGGACAAGGCTGACGAGGGTGATCTGAAACGTGACGCCCAAGCCGCGCAGCAGGGGCCCGGCCGCGACTCCGGCCGCGGTGACCTCGAAAAAATAACGGGGGAGCCGGAACCACTGCCAGTGGTAACCGAGGGCCTCGGTCGAACGCGCCATGAACCAGATCAGGGCGGCCGCCACGGCGGCGAATTTAAGACCGTCGGTCAGCAGCGGCCGCCACCGGCGGGCGGGGGGCGGCCCTGGCCCTGTGCGTGCGGTGTCCATGCCGGAATCCTCACCTTACCGGCCGCCGCCGGCGCCCTTCAGTTCCTCAGGCTGTGGATGGGGGCGGGGATCAGGCCGCCGCGGCGGATGAAGCGGTTCTCGCCGCCCCCGTTGTTGACGGGGATGATCGTGGAGTGCCCCATCAGTCCGCCGAAAAAGGCCTTGTCCCCGGCGCGCTTGCCCGGTACCGGAATC
Source organism: Desulfobacterales bacterium (assembly GCA_025454275.1). GTDB lineage: Bacteria > Desulfobacterota > Desulfobacteria > Desulfobacterales > SpSt-501 > SpSt-501. Next base: position 6,091 of record JALOOS010000001.1, read on the forward strand.
AGGCGGGCGGCGGTGGTCTTGTTGTTGACGACCCCGATGGCCATTTCATCCGCGATGATCGCCGCAATCGTCTCCGCGGTGGTGTCACCCGGGATGGCCACCATGTCCAGACCGACGGAGCAGACACTGGTGATGGCTTCGAGCTTCTCCAGGCAGAGCAGGCCGTTGCCGGCCGCCTCGGAGATGTTGAGATCCTCGCTCACGGGGATGAAGGCCCCGCTCAGCCCCCCCACCCGCGAGCTGGCGAAGGCACCGCCTTTTTTGACGGCATCGTTCAGCAGGGCCAGGGCGGCGGTGGTGCCCGGCACGCCGATCGCCCGCAGACCGAGACTCTGGAAGATCTCCCCCACGCTGTCGCCCACATTGGGGGTCGGGGCGAGCGATAGGTCCACCACGCCGAAGCGGATGCCGAGGCTTTCGGCCACCTCGCGGCCGATCAGCTCCCCGACGCGCGTCACGCGGTAGGAGGTTTTCTTGATCAGCTCCGAGAGGCCGCCCAGGTCCATGGCAGGGTCGGACTTCAGGGCGCGGTCGATGGCCTTTTTGACGACGCCGGGTCCGCTGACCCCCACGTTGATGACCGCATCCGCCTCCCCGATCCCGAGATAGGCGCCGGCCATGAACGGGATGTCCTCCGGGATGTTGGCGAAGATGCAAAGCTTCGTGCAAGCCGCTCCGTCCCGCTCGGCGGTCAGCTCCGCCGCCCGTTTCACGCTGCGCCCCATGCGCAACACGGCGTCCATGTTGATGCCGGCGCGGGTCGAGGCCACGTTGACCGAGGCGCAGACACGATCGGTGACGCTGAGCGCCTCGGGGATCGCCTCGATCAGCGACCGGTCTCCGCGCGCGAGTCCCTTCTCCACCAGAGCGGAAAACCCGCCGATGAAATCCACGTGGACCTCGCGCGCCACAGCGTCCAGGGTGCGGGCCAGCTCCACCAGCTCCTCCGGGGCGAGGGCGGCCCCGACCACGGCCAGGGGGCTGACGGCGATGCGCTTGTTGACCACCGGGATTCCGTACTTCTGTCCGATGCGGTCGCAGACCGGCACCAGGTTGCCGGCCAGGCCGAGGATCCGCTCGGCGACCCGCCGCCGCACCTGGGGCAGGTCGCCCCCGGCGCAGTCGAGCAGGTTGACCCCGAGCGTGACCGTGCGCACGTCGAGGTGTTCGTTCTTGAGCATTTCCAAGGTGGAGAGAATTTCGCGCTGGGTCAGCATGGGCGGCGTCTCTTTTCTCAGATGCGGTGCAGGGCTTCGAAAATATTGCGGTGCTGAAGGATCAGATCGAGCTGCAACGACCGGGCCCGGGTGCGCAGCTCCGCCGCCAACGCCTGGACATCGACGGCGTGCGGGACGTCCACCTCGTAGATCATGATGTTGTCGCCGGGCTCCTCGCCGCCCTTGAACACCGCCTGGAGATGGGTGATGTTGACCCCGTGCCGGGCGATGACCTCGGAGATATCGGCGACGAGCCCCTTGCGGTCCGGCCCACGGGTGGTGATGACAAACGGCTCGCTGGCGGCGGTGCCGGGCGCCTCCCCGTGCTCGCAGGGCTTGGTGTGCACGGTGAGCGCCAGGGGCGAGAGCCGCGACTCCAGCGTGCGGTGCAGCTCCGCGGCGCTCATCCCCGCCGGCATGGAGACGATGAAGATGCCTGCGAACTCGGTCTGCAGCATCGTCTGGCTCACATTTTCGATGTTGCAGCTCTGCTCGCAGAGAACCCGCGACACGGCGGCGACGATGCCCGGGCGGTCCCGGCCCAGAATCGACAGGATGGCCTTGCTCATGGGATATCCTTCCGGCCCGAGAGTGCCAGGGCACGACCGGGCATGGCGGTTGTGATGAAGGACCATTTGTATCAAACCCCCGCCGGGTGTCAACCGGCCTCAGGGGACGGCCGAGAGCGGGATGCCCGCCGCGGCCGGTATCCATCAGAAGGATGCGGGATGCAAATGGGATACGGCATCTGGAATGCTGCAACCGTGAACCGTGAACCCGGAACCCATTATCGCGCATCTTCCATCCTGAACCCTTGTTCCGCGCCCACCGTCTGTGCTACAATTTGATACACTCAACGGCGCTCGTGCGCCCCCGGCCAGGGGTTGCCCGTTGCGGCTCGCCGTGAGCGGCTGGATGCAATCTCCCCCTGCGGTCCGATCCCTGGAGATGTGCTGAATGCAGATCGTCACGACGCACAAGAACGCCGATTTCGACGCCCTTGCCTCCGTCATCGCCGCCACCCTGCTCTTCCCGGACGCCCTGGCCGTTCTGCCCAAGACCCTCAACCCCAACGTCAAGGCATTCCTCTCCATCCACAAGGACCTTTTTCTGACCTACACCCCGGCCGATATCGATCTGAAGGCCGTGCGGCGGTTGATCGTCGTCGATGCCAACAGCTGGAACCGGCTCGACCGGATGGATCCGCTGAAAGGCCGGCCGGGGGTGGAGGTCCTGGTATGGGACCACCACGAAGAGAAAGGCACGATCCAGGCCGCGGGCGGAAGAAGGGAGGCGGTCGGGGCCACGACGACCCTGATGGTGCGCGATCTGCGGCGCACGCGCACGCCGCTCACGCCCATGCAGGCGACCCTGCTGCTGGCCGGGATCTACGAGGATACCGGCAACCTCACCTTTCCGGCCACCACCGCGCAGGACGCCCGGGCGGCCGCCTGGCTGCTCGACCGCCGCGCGGACCTCAACATCCTGAGCACGTTTTTGAAGCCGGCATACAGCGAAAAGCACAAGGCGATGCTCTTCCGGATGCTCGAACATGCCCGGCGCAGCAAGGTGAAGGGGCATCGCATCAGCATCAACAAGACGGTGATCGACGGGCACATCGACAGCCTGGCGGTGGTCGTGCGGATGTACATGGAGATCCTCAATGTGGATGCGGCCTTCGGCATCTTTTCCGATCCCTCGAAAGACCGCTGCATGGTGATCGGCCGCAGCCAGTCGGAGGGGCTGGATGTGGGCGCGATCATGCGCAGCATGGGAGGGGGCGGCCATCCCCGGGCCGGCGCGGCCCAGATCAAGAACGCGAACCCGGAGGCAGTGGAGAACTGGATCCTGGAACTGATCCAGGGCAACCAGCAGGCGTCGGTGCAGGTGAGCGACCTCATGTCGTTTCCGGTCTTAGCGGTGGGATCGTCCACCCGGATGGAGGAGGTGGCGCTGCTCCTGCGCCAGAAGGGGATCACGGGGATTCCCGTCATCGACGGAGGGCGGATCACCGGGATGATATCGCGCCGCGATTTTACGCGGGTGCGCAAGGAGTCCCAGCTCAAATCCCCGGTCAAGGCCTTCATGTCGACCGCGGTGCACACCATCGCCCCCGGCCAGAGCCCGATGCGGGCCGCCGAGATCATGGTCAAGCACGACGTCGGGCGCCTGCCGGTGGTGGACAACGGCCAGTTGATCGGCATCGTGACACGCTCGGACGTGATGCGCTATTTCTACGACCTGCTGCCGGATTGAACGACTCAGAAGAGAATGAGGCGGCGGGCGAGCGCCGCCGCCGCCAAGACGGCCGCCAGGGCCAACGCGAAACCGAGTTGGGCGGCCGTGAAACGTCTCACGGAATCAGCGCCTCAGGAGGCGTCCAGGCCGAACTCGGTGTGGAGCGCCTGGACGGCGAGCTCCGCGTATTTCTGCTCGATCAGGCAGGAGATGCGGATCTCCGAGGTGCTGATCATCTGGATGTTGATGCCCTCCCGGGCCAGACAGGCGAACATCCGCGCCGCCACGCCCGGGTGGCTGCGCATGCCCACTCCGGTCACCGACACTTTGGCGATCGTGTCGTCGCCGAAGACATCCTCGGCCCCGATCTCCCCTCCCACCGTCCTGCCGATCGCAAGAGCGGTCTGGTAGTCGCCCTTCGGCACCGTGAAGGTCAGGTCGGTCTTGCCGCTGGCGCGCGTGTTCTGGATGATCATATCGACGCAGATCCCGGCCGCGGCGACCGGCGTGAAGATGCGGGCGGCGATCCCGGGCGTATCCGGGACTTTGCGCAGGGTGATGCGGGCGTCGTTTTTGTTCATGGTCACCGCCGAGACCACCACCCGCTCCATGCCGTTATCCTCTTGAACGACCATGGTTCCCTCCTCATCCGAGAAAGACGAACGCACGTGCACCGGCACGTTGTATTTCATGGCGAACTCGACCGAGCGGATCTGCAGCACCTTCGCCCCGATGCTCGCCATCTCGAGCATCTCCTCGAAGCAGATCCGGTCGATCTTGCGCGCTTTGGGCACGACGTTGGGGTCGGCCGTGAAGACCCCGGTGACATCGGTGTAGATCTCGCAGGCATCGGCCTTGAGCGCGGCGGCGATGGCCACGGCCGAGGTGTCGGACCCCCCCCGTCCCAGGGTGGTGATGTTGCCCTCGGCGTCGCAGCCCTGAAAACCGGCCACGACGGCGACGGTGCGCTCCTGGAGCAGGCGCCGGACCCGGTCGACGCGGATGTCCTGGATGCGGGCATTTCCGAAGCAATGATCGGTGCGCACCTCCACCTGGAAGCCCATGAGCGACCGGGCCGGGATGTTCATGGACGTGAGCGTCATGGCGAGGAGGGTTGCGGTGGTCTGTTCGCCGGTGGCGAGCAGGGCGTCCAGTTCGCGCTTGTCCGGCGTGTCGTTGACCTTGCGGGCCAGCCCGATCAGACCGTCGGTCACTCCGGCCATGGCCGAGACGATGACGACGAGGTCATCGCCGCGGCGGTAGGTGCCGGCCACCCGGCGGGCGACATTGCGAATCCGGTCGATGTCGGCCACCGAGGTACCTCCGAATTTCTGAACAATCAAACCCATCGTGCGCCTCCGTGGGTCGGCGGGTTGGCGTCCCGGGGGCGGGTATCGCCGCGATCCGGATCACTTCCCGCCCGCCTCTGAGATCAGGCCCTTTAGCAGACTCAGCGCGGGTTGTCCATACGCATCCATGCGCAGGGTGCGGGTCGTCTCATCCTCCCCGTAATCGAAACGGATCTCCAGCCGCTCGGCCGCTGCGGCGGGGGGCAGTTTTTCGGCCCATTCGACGGCGACGACCCCTCCGCCCTCGAGGATCTCGGCCAGGCCCAGCGCCTCCAGGTCGAGCTGCGTCGGCTCCAGCCGGTAGAGGTCGATGTGGTAAAGGCGCAGGCGGGCCGGGTACTCGTTGACGAGGGTGAAGGTGGGGCTCGTCACGCTCCACTCCGGCGGCAGATCAAGCCCGCGGGCAAGCCCCTGGACAAAAACCGTCTTGCCGCTGCCGAGATCCCCGATCAGGGCCAGGACCAGCGGGGCCTGCAGGAGCCGCCCGCAGCGCTCGCCGATCGCGCGGGTGTGGGCGGCGGCAGCGGTGGTGAGGGTGCGGCTCGCCAGGGGGAGGTCGGGTGCGGGGTGCACTTAGCTCTCTGTCTGCAGCCGGCCGATCTCGGCGGGCAGCGCCCGCAGGAGATCCCCCGCCAGGAAACCGACGGGGCCCATGGCGCCCGCCAGCGTGTCGGCCGCCGCCCCGTGGAGATAGACCGCCGTGCGGGCGGCCCGGCCGGGCGCCACCCCCTGGGTGATGAGACCGGCAATGGCTCCGGTCAATACATCCCCCATGCCCCCGGCCGCCATGCCGGCGTTGCCGGTGGGATTGACGAAGACCGTCCCGTCCGGGTGGGCGATGACCGTGCGCGCACCCTTGAGCACGACGTGAATCCCCAGTGAGACGGCCAGGCCGCGGGCGCAGCCGATGCGGTCGGTCTGGACCTCGGCCGCCGTGGCGTCCAGAAGCCGCGCCATCTCCCCCGGGTGGGGGGTGACGACGACCTCGGCCGGGACTCCCTTCAGGGCATCCAACCGGCCGGCGAGGAGGTTCAGCCCGTCCGCATCGATGACGAGCGGGCAGGGGCTGCGGCGCACCAGGCCGCGCACGAGTTCACCGGTCGCGGCCGCAGGACCGAGACCCGGGCCGACGGCAAGGCAGCGCTTCTCCCGGGCGAGGGCCAGGAGGGGCTCCAGTGCCTCCGGGCCGAGGACCCCGGGGGCGGTTTCCGGGAGCGGGGCGGTCATGGCTTCGAGAGTGAGCGTTTCGAGCACCGGGTTGAGGCCGGCGGCCGCCGCCAGGGTCACCAGTCCGGCGCCGACCCTGAGCGCCGCAATCGCCGCCAGCGCGGCCGCTCCGGTTTTCCCCGGCGAGCCGGCCGCCACGAGCAGGTGCCCGCTCAGGCCTTTGTGGCTGTCCGCGGGACGCCGGGGAAGGCCCGCGGCGGCCAGGGACGCCGTCAGGAGGTGGTGGCGGGGTGCGACCTGATCGAGGAGGTAGGCCGGGATGCCGATGTCGACCACCTCGAGCCGCCCGGTCGTTGCGGCCCCCGGATAGAGCAGCTGGCCGATCTTGGCGCAGCCGAAAGTGACGGTCACGGCCGCCCGGATGCCGGCCCCGAGGATCTGCCCGGTGTCGGCGCTCAGCCCCGAGGGGATGTCGACGGCGAGGACCGGGCGCCCGGTACCGTTGATCCGCTCGATGAAGGCCCGGAAGAGCCCGTGCACCGGGGCGTTCAAGCCGGTGCCGAGCAGGGCGTCCACCCAGACCGCACACCGCTCGAACTCCGGCGCCAGGGCCCCCAGCGCCTCCTCATCCGGGATCTCGGTCACCGGGACGGCCAGCGGTGTCAACAGCGCGCGGTTGGCGGCGGCATCGCCCCGCAGCCCCTCGGTCGTGCCGAGCAGGAAGACCCGCACGGGATAACCCTGCTGCGCCAGGCAGCGGGCGATGACGAACCCGTCCCCGCCGTTGTTTCCGCGGCCGGCGGCGATGCCGACGCCCGCGCGGGCCTCGGCGGCGAAATGCTTCAAAAAGATCCGCGTGGCCTCGCGCCCGGCATTTTCCATGAGCACCCGGCCCGGCAGACCGAAGGCGGCGATCGTCAGCCGATCCAGGGTTTGCATTTCGGTGGAAGTGACCAGGACCATCACGGCTCTCCCATGCGCCGCTCGCTCACGGCCGGCATCATCGGATGCCGGCCCGGTTCAGGAGCGGCGTCGTTGCGAATTCCGGCGCTGCGGCGGCATCGTCCGATCGGCCGGCAGCGCGCCGCCGGGCTCCGCGGCCATCCCTGCTGCGATCCGCCGCACCAACTGCCGGCTCCTGGCCTGCATGCGGCGGGCCTCCCGGGGATCGCGCTCGTGGTCATAGCCGCAGAGATGGAGCACCCCGTGCACGAGCAGTTCAATGAGCCGGGTCTCCAGAGCGAGCCCTGCGCGCAGCGCCTCGCGGCCGGCCGTGTCCACCGAAACCACCACGTCCCCCAGCACGCAGGGGGTGATCCCGGCCGCATGACCCCTGTGCAACGGGAAGGCGATCACGTTGGTGGGGCCGGTCCGCCCCAGGAACTCCCGGTTCAGGGCGGCGATCCGCCGATCGCCGACGAGCAGGAGAGTGAGCTCCTCCTCAGGACGCCCTAAGGCGCTTAACAGGATCCGGGCCGCCGTGCGGAGCATCGGCAGGGGGATCGGGTGGCGCCGTTGACGATTGGCGATGTGAATGGTCATTCCGGGCTCCGCTCCTGGGCTGCGCCCCGTCCGGGGCGCGCTGCTCGATATACTCGATGCGGTTGTGATGGATGCCGTTCAGGATCGTGTTGAAGCTCACGGATATCTTGTGGATGTCCTTCAACGTGATGTCGCATTCGTCGAGTTGGCCGTCCTGCAGGGCGCGGTTGATCAGCTCCTGGACATGGCCCTTGATCCGCCCGGGGGTGGGGTTCTCAAGGGTCCGCGAGGCGGCCTCCACGATATCGGCGAGCATGACCAGGGCGGCTTCGCGGGTTCTGGGCTTGGGTCCGGGATAACGGAAATCTTCCTCTTTCACCTGGGACTCCCCCTTGGCTTGGCGGGCCTTTTCATAAAAATAGCGGATCAGGCTCGTCCCATGGTGCTGGCGGATCCCCTCCACGATGACCGAGCTCAGCTTGTGCTCCCGGGCGATCTCGACCCCGTCCTTGATGTGGGCGATCAGGATCAGGCTCGACATCGAGGGGGCGAGCCGGTCGTGGCGGTTTTTGCCGTTGCGCTGGTTTTCGATGAAGTAGAGCGGCTTTCGGACTTTGCCGATGTCGTGATAATAGCCCGTCACCTTTGCCAGGAGCGGGTTGGCGTCGATCTCGGCCGCGGCGGCTTCGGCCATGGACCCCACGATGACCGAATGGTGGTAGGTGCCCGGGGCTTCGATCATGAGCCGGCGCAGAATCGGACGGTCCAGGTTGGCCAACTCGAGCAGGGTGATATCCGTGGTGTAATCGAAACAATATTCCACCAGCGGGACGATCCCGGCCGCCAGCACCCCGGCGCCGAAGCCTCCCAGGAAGGCGAAGGCGAGACCCCACGCGAACCCCCCGCCGGAGGTCTCTCCTGCCAGCAGCGCGATACCCGCGGCGAGGCCGATGCTCAGCAGCCCGGTCTTGGCGCCGGCGACGACGAACACCTTGCGCTCCCGGCAGTTGCGGAGCCAATAGGAACCCATGCTGCCGACGACCAGGTAGTAGATGCAGATGGGCAGGCTCTGGCCGTTGACCAAGGCCGCGCCGAAAGCCGTCACGATGGCGAAGGGCACCGCGGCGGCGACTCCCAGGAAGACGCAGACGATCATCGGGGCGGCCGCCAGGGGCAGGGCCAGGGCGAGGGGCCAGGCCGGGACGGCGTACTGTGAACCGCGGGCGGCCACCTCCAGGAACCCCCCCAGGGACTGGGCCATGAGCAGAAAGAAGAGGAAGAGTCCGGCCATGAGCAGCAAGTCCCGGGCCGGGGTGCGGGAGTCGCTCAGGGTCCGTTCCAGAAACAGGGTGTAGAATACGGCGATGACCGCGAGCATCACCGCGGCCGCCCCCAGCAACGTGAAAAGGAACTGCCGGGGTTTGGCCTCGCTCTCCAGGGCCGCGAGCTTGAGCAGGTGAAGGTCCGTGACCCGCTCGCCCTCCCGGAGCAGCATCTCTCCGGCCTTGATCTTGTAAAGCACCGGTTTGACCTCGGCCCGCGCCCGGTTCTTGCGCTCCTCGGTCTCGTTGCGGTTGAGGGTGACGTTGGGCTGGATGAGCCGCTGGGCGAGGTCCACCACGAGGTTGCCGGCGGCGTAGTCCAGCTCGCGCAGCCAGGGTTGGCCGGCCGTGCGCACCATGCTGCGGGCCTGGTCCAGGCTGTAAAATTGGCGGGGGTCCTGAACGATGCGCTCCTCCTTGGTGCGGACCTGTCGCAGGACGATACCTTTTTCAAGATCCTTGAGGGTGGCTTCCTTGCTCGTGACGACGCCTGCCTCCAGGAGCTTGGCCAGGATCTCCGCTACCGCATCCGCCAGACGCTTGCTGAACCCCTCGGCCTCGAGCGCGGTGAACGGCCCTTTGCCGAGGCGCACCCCGAGCTTGTCTTCGAACAGCTTGCGCAGATCCTCGGCGCTGTGGGCGGCGGGCGCCCGCCGGGGGTCGGCGGCCGGGCTGTAATCCCCCTCCGCCGCAGCGCCGCGGCTCTCTGCGGCCGCCTGGCGCAAGGCGCGCATATCGGCAAACGCCTGATCGACCACCTGCGCCAGGCGCGGGGCGAGCTCCGCGTCGAAATCGTAGACGGTCAGCACCTCCTGGAGGGCCTGCAGGCGCTTGATGTCGGTTGCGGCCTGGTCCTCCACCAGAAAATCCCGGGGGGCCTTGATGTCTTTTTCCGCAATGTCCCCGGCCGTATAGGCAATCCGTGAGACCAGCAGGTCGGGGTGCAGGATGAGGGCGAAGACGGCCGTCACGGCGATCAGCACGGCCAGGCGGACGCCCGCGGATGGGAGGGCGGGGGCGCTCCGGTCCGATTTGGACTTGGTGGGGCTCATGTCACGAATCTCCGCGCGGGCCCCGCTTGCGGGCATCCAACTCTTCGTAGGCCCGGATGATCTCCTGCACCAGCTTGTGGCGCACCACGTCCTGCTTCGAAAAGTAGACGAAGCGGATGCCCGCAATGCCCTGCAGGATGTTCTTGGTTTCGATCAGTCCGGACATCCGTTCCGGGGGGAGGTCGATCTGGGTAATGTCCCCGGTGATCACCGCCTTGGAGTTGAACCCGATCCGCGTCAGGAACATCTTCATCTGCTCGGAGGTGGTGTTCTGGGCCTCGTCCAGGATGATGAAGGAGTCGTTGAGGGTCCGGCCGCGCATGAAGGCGATGGGGGCGACCTCGATCACGCCCTTCTCCATGAGGGCGGAAACCTTCTCGAAGCGCATCATGTCGTGCAGGGCATCGTAAAGGGGGCGCAGGTAGGGGTCCACCTTTTCAGCCAGGTCGCCGGGCAGGAACCCCAGTGTCTCACCGGCTTCCACCGCCGGTCGCGTCAGGATGATCCGGCTGACCTGGCCCTTGGTAAAGGCCGCCACGGCCATGGCCATGGCGAGGTAGGTCTTGCCGGTGCCGGCCGGCCCGATGCCGAAAACGATGTCGTGCCCCCGGATCGCCTCGATATACTCTTTCTGCGCCGGGCTTTTGGGCGTGACGAGGCTTTTCTTGGCCGTGACGTAGACCGTGTCCAGGAAAATGTCCCGCAAGCGGGTGCGATGGTCCCGGCTGAGCATGCGGGCCGCATAGTCGATGTCGTTGGGGTGAATCGGGTAGCCTTCCTTGACGAGGCTGTAGAGCTGGGTCAGCAGGTTCTGGGCGAGCTCGGCGGCATACCGCTCGCCCTCGACGAAGACGGTCGTGCCGCGGGCGTTCACCCGGACCTCGAGCAGCTCGGAGAGGCGGCTCAAATGGATGTTCTGCTCGCCGAAGAGGTGACGGGCGGTGTCGTTGTCTGCAAACGGGATGGTGATGGTGTGGCGCTCGCTCATAGGGTCAATCAATTGCTTTTATCATACCCGGGGCCGCGAATGCAATCCGCCGGAGACTTTTGCCTTGACTTCAGCCGACAGGCGTTGTTAGCTCTCCCGGTTTCGTTTGTTGCGTCTTCCAATCGCGGCCGTCAGGAAAGACACATGAACGCTTTCGATATCGTCATCGTGGTGGTGGTGGGGTACGGTTTGATCCGGGGCCTCTTCCGCGGGTTGGTCAAGGAGGTGGCCTCCCTTCTCGGGGTGATCGGAGGTTTTTTTGCCGCTTATCTTTATTATGAAACCGTCGCGGGATGGCTGACCGGGCTGGTGTCGAATCCGGGCTACCGCAACATTCTCGCCTTCATGATTCTCTTTTGCGGCGTTCTGATCGTGGTCAACGTGATCGCGATCGTTATTCGATACCTGATGAACCTCATTTTTTTGGGTTGGCTCGACCGGCTGGGGGGAGTGGGCTTCGGCCTGGTGAAGGGCGTGCTGATCGTCTCGGTCCTCTTCATGGCGCTCACGGCCTTTCTGCCCAAGGGGGCGCCCATACTTAAAGATTCCGCGGGTGCTCCTTACGTGGCCTGGGCCTCCGAGCAGCTCTCGCTTCTGGTGTCGAACGATATCAAGCGCGAGTTCGCCTTGAAACTGGGGGAGCTAAAAAAAGCGTGGCAGCCAGGGAAGTAGACTCGGCTCGGCCGGAGCTGGCCCGCCTGATCGAAATCATCGCCCGGCTGCGGGGACCGGGCGGGTGCCCCTGGGACCGGGAGCAGAGCCCGCGGTCGATGGTCCGGTTCCTGATCGAGGAGGCCTACGAACTGGCCGAAGCCATTGAGGCGGGCGATACCGAAAACGCCTGCGAGGAGCTGGGGGACGTCCTGTTCCACGTCCTCTTCCTGGCGCGGATGCACGAGGAGCAGGCGGCCTTCGGCCTGACCGATGTCTGCCGTGTGATCGCGGAGAAAATGATCCGGCGCCACCCGCATGTTTTCGGCGCTGCCACGGTCGCCGACAGCGGCGAGGTGGTGCGCAACTGGAAGCGGATCAAGGCGACGGAGAAACCTCGCCCCGAGCGCCGATCGGTGCTGGACGGGCTGCCGCGCGGTCTACCGGCGCTGCCCCGGGCCCTGGCCGTCTCCGAGGAGGCCGGCCGCGCCCGTTTCGACTGGCCGGACCTGGAGAGCGTGCTGGTCAAACTGGAAGAGGAACTGGCCGAACTGCGGGCGGCGCTGCTGCAAGGACGGGGGGAGCAGGCGGGCGAGGAGATCGGCGATCTGCTCTTTACCCTGGTCAACGCGGCGCGCCTGGCCGGGCACCATCCCGAGACGCTGCTCTCCGGAGCGGTCCGGAAATTCGAGCGGCGCTTCCGGCGCATGGAGGCGGCGATCGCCGTCCGCGGGCAGGAGCTCTCCCAGGTGCCCCAGTCCGAGAAGGATGGGATCTGGGATGCCATCAAGGCGGATGAGGCGGACCGGCCATGATCGCGATCATCGACTACAATGCCGGCAATCTCGCCAGCGTGGCCCGGGCCGTCGCCCATTTAGGCTTTGCCTGCACCGTCACCCACGATCCGGAGATGATTCGGCGCGCCGAGCGCATCATCTTCCCCGGGGTCGGGGCCGCCGGTGCCGCCATGGACAGCCTGCGCCGTCTGGGCATCGACGCGGTCCTGCGCGAGAGGAGCGCCTGCGGCACGCCCCTGCTCGGCATCTGCCTGGGGAGCCAGGTGATCCTGGAGCACAGCGACGAGAACGACACCCCCTGCCTGGGTCTTCTGGCCGGCCGGGCCCGGGCCTTCCCCGCCGCCATGCGGAGCCCGGACGGGACGCCTCTCAAGATCCCCCACATGGGCTGGAACCGCATCGGGCGGCGCCGCGACCACCCCCTCTTCGAGGGTATCGGGCCGGAGGACGAATTCTACTTCGTCCACAGTTTTTACCCGGTGCCGGAGCACCCCGAGGAGGTGCTGGGTGTCACCGGGCATGGGGTCGAGTTCGCGTCGGTGATCGGCCGCGGCCGCCTGGTGGCCACCCAATTTCATCTGGAGAAAAGCGGCCGTCCCGGGCTGCGGATGCTTCGGAATTTTTGCGCCGGGTTCGGCGGGGAGCGCCCATGCTGAGCAAGCGCATCATCCCCTGCCTGGACGTCCGCGACGGCAGGACCACCAAGGGGGTCCGTTTCGAGGCCAACGTCGACATCGGCGATCCGGTCGCGATGGCGCGCCGTTATTATGAAGAGGGCGCGGACGAGATCGTCTTCTACGACATCACCGCCTCGCACCAGCGGCGCGCCATTATGCTGGATGTGGTCCGGCAGGTGGCCGACACCATCTTCATCCCGTTTTCGGTCGGCGGCGGGATCCGCTCGCTCGAGGAGATGCGGGCCGTGCTCCTGGCGGGGGCCGAAAAGGTCAGCGTCAACTCGGCCGCCGTGCGTTCGCCGGAGATCATCGCCCGCGGCGCCGACGCCTTCGGCAGCCAGTGCATCGTTTTGGGGATGGACGTCAAGCAGGTGGGGGTGCGGGAGGGGATCCCCTCCGGCTACGAGGTGGTGATCGACGGGGGGCGGGTCTATACGGGAATCGATGCCCTGCAATGGGCGCTCAAGGCCCAGGGGCTGGGGGCCGGCGAAATCTGCCTGAACTCCATCGACGCCGACGGCACGCGCCAGGGGTATGAATTGACCCTGACGGCCCTCATTTCAGGGCAGGTCTCCATCCCGGTCATCGCCTCCGGCGGCGCCGGGGAACCGGAACACCTGCGGGATGCCCTCCTCCAGGGGCGGGCCGACGCCGTCTTGATCGCCTCGATGGTCCATTTCGGAACGCACTCCATCGCGGGTCTCAAGTCCTACTTGCACGCCTGCGGCATCCCGGTGCGCCGGAGCTGGTAACCGCCCTGCATCAGGCCATTTCACCGAAGGGCAAATAGCCGGGCGGTGTTTTTTTGACCAGCTTTCCATCCTCGTCGTATTTTTCGACGATGATTTTCCCGTTTTCAAGCCGGTTGCGGGTCTGAAGCGTCTCCTGTCCCTCACCCTGCGGTTTGGATCGGTCGGCCTCGGCCGAGGGCTCGACCGGCCGCACTTCGCGGATCTGTTCGGCCCTTTTCACGGCCGCATCCAGCTCCATGCCGTCGGCCGCCCCCGCCCCGCGGGGTAGGCGCTGCACGGCGGCGTCCCCGATGATGTCAAACATGGTGATTCTCCTTTCCTTGCCCGGCCCGGCGTTCTGCCGGTCCTTGGGACCTGCTCCGGACGGAAGCGCCCAGGTCTTTTCCGCCTAAAGACGATCGCCTGCGGCGGCGTCCATCCGGTCCGAAGCCGGCCGGCCCGTCCGGGGACGGGTGCCTGCCGGGTGCTGAACTTCTATGTCCACGACTCCGTGGCGCCCCCGCGCCGTGTCTCCGCCAGCTGCCCGAGACGCCGGATCAGCGTGCCGGCGTCTGCGGCGGCAAGGGTGGACGTCTGCTTGCGGTTGATGGCATCGATCACGTTGAACGTGAAACTGTTGTCCGGTGCCGCGCCGTGACGGGCAGCCCCTAGAGGCTCTTTTTCAGCGGAAGGCCCGGGGGGCAGCGCGCCCGCCTGCTCGCCTGCATGCGCGATGGTGTGAAGCACCTGTTCGGAGATCTTGCTCATGGCGGCCCGGCGGCTTACCTCCGGCGCCAATCCGCCCGGGACCATCGCCTTCCGGACCGAGTCCCCCGAGGTGGTGCCGGACTCCGGGTTCTTTCTCAGCCGCCGGCAATAGCAATCGATGACATGGTGCATCTGGCTGGTGGTGATGTGCATCTCGGACCCCCTCTGGTCAGCTTATCGGCCGTTCGGGTCCGGGACTTTAGCTGAAAATGGGGGCTGGGCGGGGAGGGGCGTAAAAATGGGGTAGGGGAGGGCGGAGGCGGCGACCCCTCCGTAAGCAGCGGGGGGCCATCGGGGCCGGTATCGGTATCGGGTTCGGAATCGGTCCTTCAAGATCTTGAAGAAGGATGCCCCCCTCCAGCGGCAATGGAAACAACGTGTTCATTCGATGCCGATTCCGATACCGACAGCGACCCCGATCCTATTTTCCGCTCCGGTTCCGGCTTTTACTCCGACTCTGACTCCGACGTTTACTGCACGTTCCTATCCGGCATCCTGCGCCGCCGAAACCGGCCGCTTTCATTTATTTCCATGGGCATCGTACCGGTCCGGGTCAGTCCTCGAAATCGCCCTGGGGGCCTTTGTCCGCGTTCAGTGCGGCCGCCCGTTGTTTGATGCGCTCAGGGGTCCAGTCGGCGGTCTTCTCGATCCGGCGCGCTTTCGGGCCGGGATTGTGCGACCCTGCGGCCAGAATCGTCTCGATGGCGAGCGGGGCGGTGTCCCGCGCGTTGAAGACGTCGACGATCATCGCGTAGGCGAACTCCTCAACCCGCCGCGACATGCGCTCCCGCACGTCGCGCGGCAGTCCGAGCAGCTTGTTTTCAAAGGGCAGATTGAGTTTTTTGTAATCCCCGCCTTTCAGGTTGCGGGCTTGGGCGTAGGCCGCCATCTCCGCCCACATCGCCTCGGTGACCCCTTGATCGGGCACTTTGATGAAGCGGCCGTCGGCATCGAGGATGGCATTGCCGTAGTCGTTCACCTCGAGCCCCCAGGAGATCATCTGGAGAGCGGTGGCCACGTTGGCCTTGGTGGTGCGGGTCTGCGCGACGATCTGCCTCAGCCGCTCGGAGCTGTTGCCGGAGGTGCCGTGCTGGGCGCCGGACACTTTGTATTTGGCGACCACCGCGTGGATTCGGCGGGTCAGTTCGACCTGGATCCCGGAATCGCTGGCTTCTATGCCGTGGGTGGTGCCGTTGTTCAGGGCGATCCAGTCCGGAAAAATTCCGTGGGCGTTCAAACCTTGAATGAGGAACAGCGCCTCCTCCGGTGTAGAGAGCCCCTCCTTGCCCTTGATCTCCCCGACCTCGGTTTCCAAGCCGGCCCAGCGGGGCACGAAGGGGTTCAGCTCGATGCTCGCGAGCAGGTTGCGGTCGTCCGGAAGGTGGGATGCGTCGATGGCAACCGAGGTGATGCCGGCGTCGAACAGGGAGGGTATTTCGGTTTTGGCCGCCGCCACGTCGGCGTCCCCCTTGATCCCGTAATGGTCGGCGTGAACGGCCACCGGTACGGTGATGCCCATCTCATTGCAGCAGGCATCCACGATCCGGGCGATGTTCCAGAAATTGATCGCGCAATAGGCGCCGGCTCCCCCCTCGGATTTGGCGATCTCGATGATCAGGGCGGCATTGGCCCGCTGCGCCGCCCGGAGGGCACCCCGGATGACGAAAATGCTGCGCCCGTTGGCGGCGAGGGCGACGGCCCGGCCCTTGGCCAGCATGGCTCGGTCGACCACCTTGCCGCTGACCAGAAGTGCGCGGGAGTTGGGAAACAGCGCGCGGATGTTCGGCGGGCGGCCGATGTCGAGAGCTTTTTTGTAGCCCTTCGGTACGCGGGATGGGGCGGCGGTCATGGGGGTCCTCCTTCCGTTGCGGTCAGGCAAACACATCCACCCGCGAGCCGATGGCGGGCGGCGCCGTTTGCCGGGCGATGGGCCGGGGGTAGGTGCGCAGGGGTTGAAAGGAAACCTCAAGAGGAGTTGCGGCGCTGCGGTGCGGCTGCCTCCGAAACGGAGGAAAAGGTTCGGTTCCCGGCCTGCCGGCGGAAACCAAGCGGCGCTCCGCTCCGGCCGAATCTCTCGGCGAGCAGGGAACCAGGCTGAAGTCCGAAGAGATCGTCATGGGTCAGGGACGGGCCCGGCCGTCTTCGACTGGATTGGCGCAACAGCCGGGCGAACGTCTCAAACCATTCTAATTACAATGTCCTGACCTTGCAAGTGATTTCTTCGGATCCGGTGCCAAAACCGGGCCGGGGTCTACTGCTTGGCGGAGGCCGATCGGGCATTGCTTTCGGCCACCCGGGCATTGTAGTCCTCGATATTCCGGCGCAGCGCTTCGCTGTGCTGTTCGTAATCCGCGGCGCGCTGGTTGAACGCCTCGACAGCGGTGTTGTAGGCCTTGAGCTCATCGCGGTTTTTGGCGTTTTCCCGCTCCTGGGTCAACCGCTCCTTTTCCTGCATCAGGGCCTTGTATTCGGCCTCGACCTCTTTCTTGCGGGCGTCAAGCTTTTCCCGCGCATCGTCAAGGGACTCTTCCCCCTTTGCGGCCGGGGCATCGGCCGCAGAGATCGCCGGCGCGGCCGGGGCCTGCCGGGTTTCGGGCGCGGTGTCGGCGGGCGGCTCGGGGCTGCGTGCCTCGGCGTAGGCGCTGGCCTTCGTCCGCTGCGCTTCGGGCACTTGGTTGATGTCGTCCGTGAAGCGGACGTTGCCCTGTTCGTCCGTGAACTTGTAAAACTGTGCGACCGCCGATCCCGGCCCCACCACGAGGGCAAGCATCAGGACAAGACCGATCCAAGCGTTCATGACCCTTCTCCTTACATCGGGTTTGGTGTCCATATCGTATCATATCCGCCGTTGACCCCAAAACTTTAGCCGCCGCCGGCCGCTATTTTTGACATCACTGCCGTCTGATGATAACTGGCATGCTGACGTCCGGCGACCCCAAACCGGGGGGCCGGTGCCGGCATCCGGCGTCTGGGAGTATTTCGAATGCATCGTGACGGGTTGCGGTATCTCCTGATCGGGCTGGCCGTGATGGCGGCGGCCGCGGCCTGCGGCCCCCGGCCGCGGCCGGGGGTCGCTCCCTTCCCCAAGCATCGGGCTGCGGCCGACGACCTTTTTCAGAGAGCCGAGCGCAGCTATGGGCAGCAAGCGTATGAACAGGCCCTGGCCCTTTTCGGCGACTACATCGGCCGCTACCCCGACGAGCCCCTGGCGCCGGCCGCCCTTATGAGAATCGGCGCGATCCACGGCCTGCAGGGCAATCCCGCCCGCGCGCGCCTGGCTTATACCCAGCTGATTTCGGAATACCCCGCCAGCCCCATGGCCGCGGAGGCGATGGTGGAGACCCTGCGCCTGCTTACCCTGGAGGGGGAGTTCCGCGAAGTGGTCGCCCGGGCCCCGGCCGCCCTGTCGATGATGAGCACGCCCGGGCAGCGCCTGCGGGCCCTCTCCCTGATCGGGGATGCCTACATGGGCCTGGGGGCTCCCCTGGAGGCGGTCGAGGCGTATACCGGCGCCCTGAAAATGGCGGGCGCGGCAGAACAGGAGGCTGTCGCCGCGAAGCTGAAAGCGGCGCTGATGCGCCTGACCCCCGCGGATGTGGAGACCCTGGCCGCCCGCCGTGACGACCGCCTGCCGATGGATTACCTGCTGTTTCAGGCTGGGCTCCTTTTTGCCCGCGAGGGGCGCCCCCGCGAGGCGCAGGTCCTTCTCAACGCCTTCCTGGAGCGCTACCCGGCCCACAGCCAGGCTGCGCGCGCAACCCAGGCCCTGGTCGAGATCCAGAAGGCCGGGCCGCGCGATTGGATCAACCTGGGCGCCCTCCTGCCGCTGAGCGGGGCCTACCAGGCCATCGGCCAGAAAGCGCTGCGCGGTCTCGAGCTGGCGGTCAGCCGCCACAACGCCCGCGGAATCCCGCCCCAGGTGAGGCTGATCTTAAAGGACACCGCCTCCGATGCGGCCGCGACCGTGCAGGCGCTTCAGGAGCTCGACCGCGAAAATGCGGCGGCGGTGATCGGCCCCCTGGTGCACGTCGAGGCCGCCGCCGCCGAGGCCCAACGGTTGGGACTGCCGATCATCGCGATCACCCAGAGGGACCAGCTCTCCGGCCTCGGGCCCTACGCGCTGCGCAACTTCATCACGCCCAAGGCCCAGGCGCAATCGCTGGCGGCGTTTGCCGCCGGCCGACTGGGCATCACCCGCGCCGTCATTCTCTTTCCCGATGAGACCTACGGGCGGACCTTTGCGGCGCTTTTCCGCGAGGAGTTTCAGGGCCGGGGCGGCCAGGTCCTGGACGCGCTGGCCTACAGCCCCGAGGCGGTCGATTTCTCCCCCGTCATCCGGCGGCTGCTGCACTTTGCGCGGCGGGTTCCCAAGGAGGGTCGTCCCGGGGGCGTTGCGCCGCGCCCGCCGGACGCACGGCGCCGCTCGCTGGAGGAAAAAGAGTACGATCTCGAGTTCGATTTCGAGGCGATCTTCATTCCCGACGACCCCAAAAAGGCGGGCATGCTCGTCCCGCAGCTCTCCTACCACGACATCCGGGGGGTCCAGCTGCTGGGGACCAACTTGTGGAACTCGGAGGCGCTGATCCGCTACGCCGAGGCCTATGTGCAGGGAGCGGTCATGCCGGAGGGGTTCTTCCCGGGCAGCCTCGACCCGCAGACCGTGCAGTTTGTCAGCGCCTTCGAGGAGACCTACCAGGAGAAGCCGGGAATCATCGAGGCCATCGTCTACGATTCGGCGCGGATGGTGCTCGAGGCGGCCGGCCGCCCCGGGGTGCGGCTGCGGAGCGACATCGCAGCCCATCTCCGGCGGCCGGAGGGGTTCGCGGGCCTCACCGGCTTCACCCGCTTTGACGAGAGCGGCGAGGTGCAGAAAACCCTGCGCATTCTGCAGGTGCGCGGCCGCCGCTTCATCGAACTCGACTAGAATTGATGGGTGAGGGCCGGTTGTCCGGTCGCCTCCAGGGCGCTGCGCCAGAGCATCCCCTTCGGATCCACGTGGCGGCGCTTGCCGGCCAGCAGCTTCATGGGAACGTGGACGAAGTGGTTGTTCCAATTTCCGATCAGCAGATCCGTCTTCCCGGCCAAGCCGGCATGCACGGCGTTGCGGCCTAAAAAATTGCAGAAGACCCGGTCGTTGGCGTTTGCCGGCAGGCTGCGGATCATGTAGCTGGGGTCGATGTACTTGATCGAGATCTGGACGTTGCGCTGATGGAAGTAGGCGGTGATCCTCTCCTTGAGGAACATGCCGATGTCCTTGAGCTTGACGTTGCCCGACAGGTCGAGCTCCTGCGCCTGGCCTTCGAAAAATTTCTGACCGGCGCCCTCGGCCACCACGATGACGGCATGCCCCCGGTCGGCCAGTCGTTTCGCCAGTGCATCGAGCAGGCCGCCGGGACCCTCCAGGTCGAAATCCACCTCCGGGATCAGAACGAAATTCACGTCCTGCTGGGCCAGGGTGGCCGTGGCCGCTATGAACCCCGAGTGCCGGCCCATCAGTTTGATGAGTCCGATCCCGTTGGGGTAGCCTTCGGCTTCGTTGCTCGCGCTCAGGATCGCGCGGGTCGAGACCTCGACGGCGGTGTCGAAGCCGAACGAGCGGGAGACAAGATAGATATCGTTGTCGATCGTTTTGGGCACACCGACGACGCTGATTTTCAGTCCGCGCTCCAGGATGGTGTCGGCGATGCAGGTGGCGGCCTTCAGCGTGCCGTCGCCGCCGATCATGAAGAGAATGCCGATGTTCATGCGCTCCAGGGTATCCACGATTTCGCCGATCTCCTCGGGGCCGCGGCTGGAGCCGAGCACGACCCCGCCGCGCTCGTGGATGTTGACCACCGTGCGCGGGCTGAGCTCGAGCATGTCGTAGCCGTAGCGCGGGATGAACCCGCGCAGGCCGTAGCGCACCCCGAAGATGGTGGGGACGCCGTAGCCGTAGTGCAGTTCCAGAACGATCGAGCGGATGATGTCGTTCAGCCCCGGGCAGAGCCCGCCGCAGGTGACCAGGGCGCATTTGAGCTTGCTCGGGTCGAAGAAGATGGTGCGGCGCGGACCGGCCGGTTCGTAGGAGGGGGGCGGGATCCCCTCTGCGAGCTGCCGGCAGGCGCGGTTCACGGTGACGTCGATGAGGATCCGGTCCGCATCGGAGACGAAGCTGACGTTGTTCGAGCCGTGCCCGCGCCGCCGCACAGGCGAGGGAATCCGGGGCTCGCCCAGGGTGGTGATGCGTGTGTTCAAGTGATCGTCGGTCATGGGAACCCCATCTGTCGGTGCGACCGGCCCCGGTGCCGCCGCCGCTTCGGGCACACCCACACGGATGCCTTGCGCGGTCCGGGATGCGTATCGTTTCAGAAAATTATTGACAAAAAGAAATAAACCGTTCTATAATACCACTCTTAAAATTTAATGTCACCCAAAAACCGGTCCAGCCGGTTTTTTATTTCTCTCATGGACGTGAAAAGGAGATGATCCCCATGCGCTGCACGAGCATCAAACCGGGAGTCGAGTGTGCCTTCATGACCGCCAAAGGATGCGGCTACAAGGGCGGGCTGTGCCATCAAGTCGTGGAACAATGCGGCGGCTGCGGCCGCCAGGGACAGTACGGGTCGGGCTGGTACTGCACCGCCTGCCCGGAGCCGTCGACCAAGTGGCGCACCGGCATCTGCAATCTGGCCACCCATGTGTCGGCCCAGGCGGCCTCGCCGGAGACCAAGCAGAAGCTCAATCCGCTGAAGGCCTCCAAGCGCGCCGCCGGAAAATAAGGCCTGCCGCCGCCGGTACGAAGCCCCCGCCTGCCGGGCGGGGGCTTTTTTTATGCGTGCCCGCCCCGCTCCAGGGCGGCGAGCCGGATGCAGACGGCCAGCACCTCCATGGCGGTGCGGATGTCGGCCGCCGCGGGAAACGAGGGGGCGATGCGGACATTCCTGTCGGCGGGATCGTTGCGCAGCGGAAAGGTCGACCCGGCCGGTGTGAAGGTGACTCCGGCCTCGGCTGCGAGCTGCACCACCCGCCGGGCGCATCCCGGCGGCGTGTCGAGGCTGATGAAGTAGCCCCCGGCCGGCCGGGTCCAGGCAGCCAGTCCCAGCCCCCCCAACTCCCGTTCCAGAACCGCGAGCGCCGCCTCGAACTTCGGCTTTAGAATGGCGGCATGCTGCTGCATGTGCGCCAGGATTCCCTCCATGCTCCGGAAAAAGCGGACATGCCGCAGCTGGTTCAATTTGTCCGGACCGATGGTCTGAAAGCCCAGGTGGGATCGGGCCCACGCCATGGCGGCGCGACTGCCGGCCAGGAAGGCCAGTCCGCTGCCGGCAAAGGAGATCTTCGAGGTGGAACCGAAAAGCAGGACGCGGTCCGGGTGGCCGCTGGCACGGCAGGCGGCGAGGATATCGGCCAGCCGGGCCGGGGCTCCGTCCAAATGGTGGACGGCATAGGCGTTGTCCCAGAAAATCCGGAAATCAGGAGCCCGCGCCGGCAGGGCGGCGAGGCGCTCGACCACCGCATCCGAGTAGACTGCGCCGGTTGGGTTGCTGTACTTGGGGACGCACCAGATGCCTTTCACCCGTGGATCGGCGGCGGCATGCCGCTCCACCGCCTCCATGTCCGGCCCATCGGCCCCCATCGCCACCGGGATCATCTCGATCCCCAGATGCTCGCAGATGGCAAAATGCCGGTCGTAGCCCGGGCTGGGGCATAGAAACGCGACCCCCTCCTGCCGGCCCCAGGGAGCCACGCCGGGGGCTGCGCCGAAGAGCATGGCCCATGTCATGGCATCATGCATCAGGGTCAGGCTCGAGCTGCCCCCGATGATCAGCTCCTCGGGGGTCACGCCCATGTACCCGGCAAAAAGCGCCTTGGCTTCGGGGATTCCGTCGAGACCCCCGTAGTTGCGGCAGTCGGTGCCGTCCGCGGCTTTATACCCGGCGGGGCCGAGGCCGTCCAGGAGAGACGCGGCCAGGTCGAGCTGCTCGGAACAGGGTTTTCCCCGGGTCATGTCCAGGCGGATGCCTCGTGACTGAAACTCCCGGTAGCGACGGGTCAGATCGGCTTTCAACTGCTCGCGTTCCATCGGGGTCATACGCGTACCTTCCTTCATCTATTTCATTTTAGTGAGGCGGGGCCGGTGAGACCCGCCGCTGCCAAAAGGCCTTTAGCATTGCAGCGGCCCTGATTCAATCCCGCGCGCCGGAACGACCGGGGGGCATTCGTATCGGACCTCGACCAGGAACAGTCCGCGGGCCGGGGCGGTGGGGCCTGCCTGGCGCCGGTCCCGCGAGTCCAAAATGGCCGCGATGCGGGCGGGTTCGATCTTGCCCCGCCCGACCGCCACCAGCGTTCCGACGATGTTGCGCACCATGCAGCGCAGAAAGCCGTCGGCCTCGATCTCAAAAATGAGGAGACCCGAATCCGGGTCGCGGCTCCACCCGGCCGCGGTGACGTTTCGCACCGTGTGCGCCCGGGGGCTGCCGGTGCTCTCGAAGGCCTTGAAATCGCGGCGGCCGACCACGCAAAGGGCCGCCGCCTGCATCGCGGTGAGATCGAGAGGGGTGTGAATGAACCAGCAGGTATGCCGGTCGAGGGCGCTTCGAACCGTGCGGTTCAGGACCCGGTAGCGGTAGGTTTTGCTCCTGGCGGAAAACCGGGCATGGAAATCATCCGGCACGTGGCGGCACTCCAGGACGGCGATGTCCGGCGGCAGCAGGCTGTTCAGCCCCTTGAGGAGCTGGCCGGGGTCCAGACGGGTGTCGCAGCGGAAACTGGCGACCTGTCCCAGGGCATGCACCCCGGCATCGGTGCGGCCTGCTCCCAGCAGGACCACGGCGGTCCGGGTCAGCGTGCCGAGGGCCTTCTCGATCTCCGCCTGGACGGTCGGCTCATCGGCCTGCCGCTGCCAGCCGCTGTAACGGGTGCCGTCGTACTCGATGGTCAGTTTGAAGTTGCGCATTACAAGCGGTCGCAGCGCGTGTCGCCCAGCTCCGCCTCGAGGGCGTCGTCGATCTGCTCCGGCCGTTCGGCCAGGGAGTGCTCGGCGCCGCAGGCCCTGCAGCGCAGGTAAACCGACCGTCACGTGCGGCGCAGCTCCAGGCGGCCGCGGCAGCGGCGGCAGAGCCGTTCGATTGGGGGCATGGCGTTATTCTCCTGAGCCGCGGCGGCGGGATGGGCATTTCAACATAACCACCGCTTACCGCAATCCCACAGAGGCTGTCAAACGACCGCCGTCGCCGCCGGTCGAGCTGGTGGGTTTGACAAGCGGCCGGGATTCTGTCAGATCACCGTGATAATTCAAACGGTTCCGTGCCCAAGGGGGCTGTCGCGGCGGATGAGGCGTGCTATGGGCTTCAGGGCCCGGTGCGGCCCTCCACGGGCGATCGCATGCAAGGAGTTGAGACAATGCAGATCATTCCCTGCCCCGGGTTCCGGGCGGCCGGCGTGGCCGCCGGCATCAAGAAAAACGGCCGCAAGGACCTCGGCCTGATCGTCGCGGACGTCCCGGCGGCGGTCGCCGGGCTCTTCACCCGCAACCAGGTGCAGGCGGCGCCGGTGCGGCTCGACCGCGAACGGGTCCGGGCCGGGGTCTGCCGGGCGGTCATCGTCAACAGCGGCAACGCCAACTGCTGCACGGGGGCGGACGGCGACCGCGACGCCCGGCGCATGGCCGCCGCGGCGGCGCAGGCGGCGGCGGTGCCGGCGGATCAGGTGCTGGTGGCCTCGACCGGTGTCATCGGCGAGCGGCTGCCCGTGGAACGCATCGAGCAGGCGCTGCCCGGACTGGTAAGCGCCCTGGCGCCGGAAGGGGTTGCCGATTTCGCCGAGGCGATCATGACCACCGACCGCGTGCCCAAGGTCGTCTCGCGCCGCGCTCCGGTCGGCGGGCGCACGGTCACCGTCACCGGGGTGGCCAAGGGGGCGGGCATGATTCGGCCGGATGTGGCCACCATGCTCTGCTTTATCATGACGGATGCCCGGGTGGAGGCCCCCCTCCTGCATGCGATGCTCACAGCCGGCGCCGAGCGCTCCTTCAACCGCATCACTGTTGACGGCGACACCAGCACCAACGACACCATCCTGCTGCTGGCAAACGGTCTCTCCGGCGCTGCAATCGCCACCGAAGCGGAGCGCGCGGCCTTCCGGTCCCTGCTCGACGACACCATGCTGGCCCTGGCCCGCTGGGTGGTCAAGGATGCCGAGGGGGCCAACAAACTGGTGAGGGTCGCGGTGAACGGTGCCGCATCGGACGCCGATGCCCGTAAAGTCGCGGACACGGTGGCCAACTCCCCCCTCGTCAAGACGGCCCTTTTCGGCGAGGATGCCAACTGGGGCCGGATCCTGGCGGCGGCGGGCCGGGCCGGGGTGCCCTTCGATCCCGGCCGGGTCGACATCTTCATCGGGCCGGTGCGGATGGCGGCCGGCGGCATGGGCTGCGGCAAGGCGGCCGAGGCCGAAGCGACCCGCGTCCTCAAAACCGATGAGTTCGAGATCACTCTCGATCTGCACCAGGGCACGGGGCATGATGCGGTTTTCACCTGCGATTTTTCGATAGACTATGTCAAGATCAATGCGGACTACCGCAGCTAGGCCGCTCCGGTGAGCCTCATCCGCCTGCAGAAATACCTATCGGCCGCCGGGGTGTGCTCGCGCCGCCGGGGGGAAACCCTCATCCGCGAGGGCCGCGTCACGGTCAACGGGGCGGTGGTGGACGGATTGGGGGCGAAGATCGACCCGCAATGCGACCGCGTCGCCGTGGACGGGGCCCCGGTCGTGCCGGCGGCGGGGGCGGTCTATATCGCGCTGCACAAGCCGCCGGGTTACGTGACCAGCTGCCGCCACCCGGGCAAGCGGATCGTCCTGGACCTCGTCGATCTGCCCGAGCGGGTCTTCCCGGTGGGGCGCCTGGACAAGGATTCGACCGGCCTGCTGCTGCTCACCAACGACGGGCGGCTCCATCATCGCCTGTCGCACCCCTCCTTCGACCACGAGAAGGAATACGACGTCACCGTGGAGCGGCCCATATCCGACGGGGCGCTGCAGCGCATGGCGCGGGGGCTGCCGATTCTGAACACGCGCACGCGGCCGGCCGAGGTGAAGCGGGTCGCCGAGAACCGCTTTCGCATCGTCCTCAAGGAGGGCCGCAACCGGCAGATCCGGCGCATGGTCGGACGGGTAGGCAACGAGGTGGTCCGCCTCAAGCGCATCCGCTTCGCCGGCATCGTCCTGGGAAATCTCCCGGAAGGGGCGTGGCGGCACCTCACGCCGGAGGAGGTAGGGAGGCTGACGGTCGGCCCGTCGGCCGGTCGGCCCGTCAGCCCGTCAGCCCGAAAGGGCTAAAGAGCCGACGCTGCGACCGGCTTTTCCCGGATAGACCGGCGACGGGCCGACCGGCTGACCGGCTGACGGGCCGACCGGTGACGGCCTCACACCCTCGCCAGCACATACTCCGCCCGTTCCGGGATCCGCAACACCGGCACCCGCACCGGGGAGTAGCCCAGCTCCGTGTAAGCCGCCTCGATCAGCCGTTCGATGAGGGCCGCGGTGTCGCCATTTTCCGAGCGGACGGGGTCTTTCAGGAACTCCAGCCGTTCGAAGAGGAAAACACGGTGATAGCGGATCCGCAGGCAGTGGGCGCGAGGCTCTTGCGGGTCGAGCCCCTCCAGGGTGAAGTAGGCGATGCTGTCCGGCAGTCCGCGGTCGAGGAAGAGCGGCTCCTCCGGCGGCAGGCGGCCCTCAAGCGCAAGCTTGGTGCGGAAGATCCGCCCCTCGAAGACGGCGGGATCCGCTTTGATCTCTTCCAGGCGGCGGCCCCGGGCGAGCTCCTGGTCGATCACCGCCCGCGCGGTTTCCGGGACCACCGGTCGGCCGCGGCGGGCGAGTTCATCGATCACGGCCGTCTTGCCCGAGCAGGGAGCGCCGGTGATGACGCTCCAGCGCGTGCGGCGGACCGTGCTCATTCCAGGGTGATCTTCTGTCCCGGGACGATCCTGGAGCGGGGGGTGAGCTTGTTGATGGCCAGCAGCTGGTCGAGGCTCATGTTGTGGTCCTTGGCGATCCCGTGCAGGGTGTCTCCCGGCCGGACGGAGTAGACCGTGGGTTTGGATTTCGGCGGCTGCGGGCGCTGGGCAGCGGCCGACGAAACGGTCAGCCGTTGTCCGATGCTGATCCCGGTGCCCTTCAGCTGGTTCAGGCGCTGGATCTCCTGGACGGAGGTGTTGTAGCGCTGGGCGATGTTGTATAAGGAATCCCCCCGTCGCACCACGTGTTCGACCGTGGCCCGCCTGCCGGTGCCGGCGGCCGCTGCGGGCGGCGGGTCGACAGGGCAATCCGCCATCGGGATCCGCAGCGTGCGGCCGGCGGTGAGAGGTCCGGGCGTTCGCAGGTTGTTCGCCTGCATGATGGTTTTCGCATCGGTGCCGTAGCGGCGGGACAAGCCGGCGAGCGTCTCCCCGCGGCGCACCCGGTGGTGGACCACCTGCACCCGCCGCGGCCGGTAGCTGGGGATCTCCTCGATTCTGGCGGATACCTGCTCGGCCGCTCCCGGGGGCACGCGCAGATCGTAGCCGTTCTCCGGCAGCACCCCCAGGCGCAACTCGGCGTTGAGCTCGCGCAGCAGTGCCGGGTCGATGCCGGCCACCTGGGCGATGCTGCGCAGATCGGCCTGTTTCGGCACGGTGACGGTCTCATACGCGAGCTCCGGCTCGGGCGCCACGGCATCCAGCCCGTAGCGCTCGAGGGAGCCGACGATGTGCAAGGTCGCGAGAAAGCGCGGCACGTACCGGGCGGTCTCGCGCGGCAGGCGTTCGTAAAGGTCCCAGAAATCATCCAGGTAATTGATGTTCTGGCTCTGGATGGTCCGCATGACCCGGTTCTCGCCGCAGTTGTAGGCGGCCAGCACGGTGGACCAGTCGCCGAACATCTCGTGCAGCTCTTTCAGGTAGTCGATGGCCGCACGGGTGGCCTTTTCCGGGTCCATGCGCTCATCGATGAAACCGTCCCGGTTCAGGTTGTAGCGATAGCCGGTCGAGGGGATGAACTGCCACAGCCCAAGGGCGCGGGCGGAGGAGAGGGCCTGGACCTTGTAGCCGCTCTCGATCAACGGCAGCCAGGCGAGCTCTACCGGAAGGCCGGCCTCTTTCAGGGCGGCTTCGATCTTCGGCCGGTACTTCCCGGACCGGCGGTAGGCCTCCATGAAAAAATCGCGCTCGCGGCCGATCGTAAAGGAATCGATTTCGGCCTGAACATGGGCGTTCTGTATGAGCGGGATGGCGTTGCGCTCCCCGTTGACCGCTACGCGCCGGGAGGAGTAAATTTCCAGGATCCGCTTGGAGATCGTGTAGCGCAGGTCGTCTTTTTCCTGGCTCAGGAGAGCGTCGCTGCCCGGGTCCACCTCGAGGATGAGTGCGTAGGCCTCGTCGAGCAGACCGATCGCCTGTTCGAGGTCGCCCGCCTGCCACAGGCGCTGGGCTTTCCGGCACATGGCGAGGGCCTCGTTGAGGGCGCCTTGGGCCCCGTCGGGTTTATCGGCATCCTCCTCGATCTCGCACTCCTCCTCCCCGGAGGCGGGGGGAAGGGCGGAGGGGGAGCCGGTGCGGGGGGCTGCCGGCGATGCGGCGGGGGGCGGCACGGGGGCAGGGGCCGTTTTTCGGAGAGCCGGTGCGGGGGTGACGGCACTGACCGGGGCGGAAGGAGTCGCGGCGGTGCCCGGCGCCCTCTCCCCGGCCGTGTGCGAACACCCCATCATCACCATCAACCCAAGGAGAGCGGCCATCCGCCGGATTTCGTGAAGATGCATATGTCGTCAGCCTCCCTGTGCCACCGTTCGCACCGCTGCCGGTTGCGATCATGCAGCGCGCGGACCCCAACGCGTCGCGTCGGCTTCATAGATCAAAGCCCCGGGCGTTTGTCAACCCCGAGGCGATCGAGATGATGTTAACATATGATAGCACGATGCCGGTCGGGGATCAACCGGCCCCGCGGCGGCGGCGCCGGCGCCGATCGCCGTTGCGAGTCTTTAGGGGTGCCGGCGACCTGATTGGGGGGAGGGGGGCGCGGTCCGCTTTTAAAAAAATGGTTGCTTTTTCAGGGACGGGTTCTATAATCTTTAAAAATTTAACTTGACACGCTTCGTAAAAACTCCTACAAGCACTTTTTTTGTGAGCCTGCCGTGGCCCATCGGGTTCGCCCCGGAGCCGCGGACAGGGCTTTATTTGCCAGCGTAGCTCAGCTGGTAGAGCTACTGATTTGTAATCAGTGGGTCGGGGGTTCGAGTCCCTCCGCTGGCTCCAGGCATCCACGGGGCAGGGCTGTGGCGTACGGGGCGGCCCCGGGTTCGAACGAAACGACCGCGGATGGGTCGTTGTCAGGGTGGGGTTCCCGAGCGGTCAAAGGGAACAGACTGTAAATCTGTCGGCGATGCCTTCGGAGGTTCGAATCCTCCCCCCACCACCAGCCTGAACCACCAGCCTGATCTGGGTCTTTTGTAGGAGATTTCGGCGGCGCCGTTCGAGATCGATAGCCACTACAGGACTTCCTGCATCGGTCTTCGTGTCACCTTGGACCCGCGCATCGGCGGCGAATCGGCGTTATGCGGTGCACCGTGTTCCGGCGGGTGTAGCTCAGCTGGTAGAGCTCCAGCCTTCCAAGCTGGATGTCGCGAGTTCGAATCTCGTCGCCCGCTCCACATGTTTCAAAGCCGCTCGGGCATGGGGTGATCGGCCCGGGGGATGAGCCCACGTAGCTCAGTAGGTAGAGCGCTTCCTTGGTAAGGAAGAGGTCCACCGGTTCGATTCCGGTCGTGGGCTCCATTTGGCATCGACCGTCGCTTGCGGCGAGGATGGGTGTTCCAACCAATCACATTTTACTTTTTTGCGGAGGGAAGAGGAGATGGCCAAGCAGAAGTTTGAGCGAACGAAGCCGCACGTGAATGTGGGGACGATTGGGCACATCGACCATGGGAAGACG
>JALOOS010000215.1 GCA_025454275.1 Desulfobacterales bacterium
GAGTGGGAGACCGACGTCAACAAGCCCGGGGCGGACAAGACCAACGAGAAGTTCAAGAAGCTCTACGGCTACAACCTGGCCGGCGAGTCGGTTGATGCCTACGTGGCCATGTATGTCCTGGCCGACGCCCTGGAGCGCGCCAAGTCGACCGACCCGAAGGCCATCCGCGATGCGCTCGCCACGACCAAGCTCGCCTCCGGGCCGGCCATGATCGTGGGCTACGACGCGATCGAGTTCGACGCCAGCGGCCAGAACAAGCATGCCGCGCTGGTCATGATCCAGATCAACGACATCGGCAAGGGCATGGAGCGGATCACGGTCTGGCCGAAGGTGTCGCGCCGGGCCAACTACAAGCCGGTCTTCCCGACCCCCTGAGACGGCCGGTTTTCTCCCGCGCGCAGCAGGTTTCAGCCCCCCGCCCCTCCGTGCCACGGAGGGGCGGGGGAAATTCAAATCCAAGACCGGCAGACCGAAACGCGCGGTCCCATTCGCCCGGCCATGCTGGCTCGGCGGAGCAGGCTCCGGCCTATGACACGGCGGTCCCGCCCCGGCGAGACCTACTGACCCTTCCGGCCCCGGGGAGGATCCGATGCTTTTCATTATCGAAGACACCCTCAATGGCATTTTGATGGGCGCCATCTACGGTCTGGCCGCCCTGGGGCTCACGGTGATTTTCGGTGTGCTCAAGGTCATCAACTTCGCCCACGGCTCGCTCTTGATGGTGGGGATGTACGTGGCCTACTGGGCGGTGCTCCTGACCGGGGTGCATCCTTACCTCTCGCTCATTGTCGTTGTGCCGGTGATGTTCGTTTTCGGCTACTTGCTCCAGGACATCCTGATCAAGCCGATCTTCAAATCCGAGAAGGAGGTCCGCGAGCCGATCACGGTCATCATCGTCACCACGGGCGTCTGGTACATCCTGGACAACCTCGCGCTGCTGATCTTCGGCCCCCAGTATCGCAACATCCAGGACAACCCGCTGCGCGGTAAGATGCTCGAGATCGGCGAGATGATGGTCTCCGTCCCCAAGCTCTGGGGATTTTTCACCGCCCTGGCCACCGCCCTGCTCATCTATCTCTTCCTGCAGAAAACCCGCATGGGACGCGCCGTTCGGGCCACGAGCCTCGATCGCGACGCCGCCAGCCTGCAGGGCATCAACCAATACCGGATCTACAACATCGCCTTCGGGCTCGGCACGGCCGTGGCCGGGGTGGCCGGCGTCACCCTGGTTCCCTTCTACAACATCTTTCCGACGGTCGGGGTGCTCTTCGACATCAAGTGCTTCATCATCGTGGTCCTCGGGGGGCTCGGCAGCATCGGCGGGGCCCTTTTGGGAGGGATGATCATCGGGGTGATCGAATCCGTGGGCCCCCAGTTCATGACCGCCACCTGGACCGAGGCGATCGTATATGCCCTCTTCCTGGCGTTCCTGTTCCTGAAGCCGTCGGGGCTCTTCGGCGTCAAGTACGACTGGTGATGATTTCGCCGGCGGCGAAATCATGTGAAAAAGAGGGGGATATGCTCCCATCCCGTGCGCGTAAGCTGCCGTTGGTGCTGGTTGCGCTTGCAGCCTTCGGGCTGCCGCTGGTGGTGACAAGCGCCACCTACCTGCACATTCTGATCCTGCTCTTTCTGTATGCCTACCTCACCACGAGCTGGAACCTGGTCGGAGGTTTCGCGGGGGTGTTGCCCCTGGGGCATGCGGCCTTTGTCGGAATCGGCGCCTACACATCGACCATCCTCTCCCTGCAGTACGGGGTAAGCCCCTGGATCGGGATGTTCGCCGGCGCGCTCATCGCCGCGGTCGTGGGGGTGATCATCGGGCTGCCCACGTTTAAAATGCGCGGCGCCTATTTCGCCCTCGCCACCATCGCCTTCGCCGAGGGGATCCGGGTGATGTTCGAGAACATCGATCACCTGGGGCCGTTTCAGATCAACGGCCCGCGCGGGCTCCAGATCCCGCCGCTCAAAACGGGTCTCGTCCACTTCATGTTCGCAGACAAGGAGCCCTATTACTACATCATCCTCGTCATGCTCGCGGCGGTGCTCGCACTGACCTGGGCGATCTCGCGCTCCAAGCTGGGGTTCTATCTCGTGGCGGGCGGGGAGGAGCCCGAGGCCGCCCAGGCCCTCGGCGTCAACGTGGCCCGCGCCAAGCTGGCGGCCATGGCCATGAGCTCCTTTCTGACGGCGCTGGCCGGCACTTTCTGGGCCCAGTTCACGCTCTACATCCATCCCAAGAGCGTCATGAGCCTGGACATCTCCTTCGAGATCGCCTTCATCGCCCTCATCGGGGGCCGGGGGTCGATCGCCGGCCCCGTGCTGGGGGCCCTGCTGCTCCGGCCGGTGAGCGACTTCTCCCGGATCTACTTCGGCGATACCCTGCCGGGGCTGCACCTGATCATCTTCGGGGTCGTGCTGGTCCTGGTGATGCTCTTCCAGCCCCGCGGCCTGCAGGAACCCCTGACCCGATTTTACCAGCAGGCCATGCGCCGGCTTTCCGGCGGCCGGGAGGCGGCGCCATGAAAGTTTTAGAAATCAAGAAGGTCCGGCGCTACTTCGGCGGCATCAAGGCGGTCGAGAACTTCAGCCTGGATGTCGAGGAGGGTGCGATCGTCGGTTTGATCGGCCCCAACGGCGCGGGCAAGTCCACCCTCTTCAACTGCGTCGCCGGAGTCTTTCCGCCGACCGCGGGTGAGATCGTCTTTCTCGGGGAGCGGACGGCCGGCCTCAAACCCTGGGACTTGTGCCGCCGGGGCCTGGCGCGCACGTTTCAAATCGTGAAGCCCTTCGCCTCCAGGAGCGTCCTCTACAATGTCATGGTGGGCGCCTTCGCCGGTACGGCCCGCCGCAGCGAGGCCGAACGGCGCGCCCTGGAGGTGCTGGAGCGCCTGCGCATGGTGAAAATCAAGGACGCCCGTGCCGGAAACCTCACCATCGCCGACCGCAAGCGGCTTGAGATCGCCCGCGCCCTGGCCACGCGGCCCAGGCTGCTCCTGCTCGACGAGGTGATGGCCGGACTGAGGCCGACCGAGGTGGACGAGATGGTGGCGATTATCAAAGGGCTGCGGGATTCGGGCATGACGATCTTCGTGATCGAGCACATCATGCGCGCCATCATGGCCCTCTCGGATCGAATCGCGGTCCTGCACTTCGGCTCCAAGATCGCCGAAGGCACCCCGCAGGAGATCGCCCGTGACGAGCGCGTGATCAAGGCCTACCTCGGAGAAGACTATGGCGCTGCTTGAAATCGACCGGGTCGAGGTTTTCTACGGCGATGTCCAGGTCATCTTCGGCCTCTCGCTCCACGTGGAGGAGGGCGAGGTCGTCAGCATCATCGGCGGCAATGGGGCGGGTAAATCCACCCTGCTGCGGACCATCTCCGGCCTGATCCAGCCGCGGCAGGGTGAGATCCGGTTTGGCGGAAAGCCCATCCATCGACTTCCCCCCGAAGGGATCGTGGAGCAGGGCATCGTCCATGTGCCCGAGGGGCGCCGGCTCTTCAGCCTGATGTCGGTTGAGGACAATCTGATTGTCGGCGCCTACAACAAGCGCGCCGACGGTCACAAGCAGCAGACCCTGGAGATGGTCTACGCGCTTTTTCCCCGGCTGCGGGAGCGAACCGCCCAGTTGGCCATGACCCTCTCCGGGGGCGAACAGCAGATGGTGGCCATCGGCCGCGGCCTGATGGCGCTGCCGAAAATACTGATGCTCGATGAGCCCTCCCTCGGGCTTGCACCCATCCTGATCAAGGACATTTTCGACACCGTGCGCAAAATCGCCGACCAGGGGACGACGGTGTTGATGGTGGAGCAGGATGTCAAGCACTCGCTCAGCCTGAGCGATCGGGGCTACGTCCTCGAGCACGGCCGCACGGTGATGGAAGGCCCCGCGCAGGAGCT
>JALOOS010000216.1 GCA_025454275.1 Desulfobacterales bacterium
GGTCGCGGGTCAGTTTGCGCCAGACGCGGACCCACTCGCTCATGCCCCAGGCCTGGGCGTCGCAGCCGCGCGCCGTGTGGGGGTGGTCCCCGTCCAGGATTTCAGGCAGGTGGCCGACGCAGCCGGCCTCGATCAGCGCGACGCTGCTGGTCAGCCATGCCAGTGCGGTCCGGCGGCCCGCCTCGCCGTAGGTCAGCGCCCAGGCTTCGCAAAAGGAGGGGAAGGGCCAGCTCCAGGCGGTCCCGTTGTGGTAGGCCGGTTTCCGCCGCGTGTCCTCATCGCCGGTGTACTGCCCCCAGTAGGGGCGGTGGGGGTCGTTCAGCCGGACGCCGTTGCGGGTCACCGGAAGGGCGCGGCGGACGGGCCGGTCCGCAAGGCTGCGAATGGCCCCGGGTACGAGGAGCTCCTCGCAGGCGGCGAGGCTCTGGCGGGCGTGCGTCTCGGAGGCGACGGCGCCCAGGGTCAGGGCGAAGATCTGGTTCGGGCGCAGATGGTCATCGGCGGCCGCCCCGGCGGCGGGCTGGCCCGGTTCGGCGTGCAGGCAGTCGGAGAAAAAACCATCCGCGGGCCGCCAGAAGAGGGCGAGCAGAGATTCACGCACGCGGTCGGCGAGCGCCGACCAGCGGCGTCCCTCTTTGCGGTCGATCCGCCCCATCCAGCGCAGGGCGGCGTGCCAGAGAGCCTGGATCTCGATCGGGTAGCCCTCGCGCGGGCTGGCGGCCGGATGGTTCGTGTCCATCCAGGTGAAGTGCGAGGGGCTGAAGATCAGCCCCGATTCAGGGTCCATCCTCACCCCGTTCGGGGCCCCTGCCGCGTATCCGCGCATGATGGAGGCAACGACCTGCTTTACTGTGCGGCTGCCGCAGGCGGCTTTGAGAAACCCATCGCAGCCCTCGGCGGCGGTGAGTTCGGCGCAGGCGACCGCGAACCAGAGCGGCGCATCGGAGGTGTTGCGGTTGCCGGTGTCGCTGCCGCGGATCATGTTGGGCAGCGTGCCGTTCTCTTCGTATTGCCCGAAGAGGGTCAGCACGCTGCGGGCCTCCGTGCAGCGCCGGTCCGCTATGAGCCCGCGGGCGAAGATCATGGAGTCCCGCCCCCAGTCGAGAAACCAGGGGTAGCCGGCGATAACGCTTTTGTGACCGGAGCGGGCGACCAGGTAGTCCGTAAGGGCGCTGCTTAGAATCTCGATCGGCCGCGCGTCCGCGGGGGGCGTGAATTCGAACGGCGAGAGCTCGAAACGGCGATCCGCGGCCGGGGAGGCCGGGCGGGCTTCGGCCGTGAGGATCACGGTCTGATTTCCGGTCAGAACGGCCTCGAAATAACCGGGGCTGAAGAGGTCCGAGTGCGGGTCCTGGCCCCGTTCCGCATCCCGGCCGTGATACACCATGTACTGCCACTCGGGCTCGCGTTGAAACCGCCCGGCGGAGAGCGTCACCAAGAGCTGATGGTGTTCGTCCGGGGTGAAGAGGAATCCTCCGGAGACCTCCCGGATCGAATTCCGGAAATGGTGTTCCGGCCCGGTGAAGGCCTTGGTGGTGTCGTGGAAGCTGCGGCTTTCGATGTCGGGCCTCAGGACCAGCCGGACGGGGGTCGTGTCCGCCAGGCGGGAGAGCTCGTTCCCGGCCGGCTGCCGGAAAAACCGGATCCGCATGGAGTTTTGGCCGGGGGTCATCTCCAGGCCGATCGTGAGCCGGACATGCTCGCCCTGGCCGCTCGGGATTTCGTAACGCCATGATCCGGCGCCGCCGTTGCCGGCCGCAAAGGACTGGAGGCAGTCGAGGTTGATCTCCTGCGAAAACCCCTGGTAGACCAGCCAGGCCCGGCAGCGGGTGAAGAGGACCCAGCGGTCCTCGGGAAGCTCGGGGCTGAGGTTGGCGGCCAGGAGGGCGTCGTATTTGCTCGTCAGATCGCCCCAGGCGACCGCGGCACGCAGCATGGCGCCGCGGCCGTTGGTGCCGAGCACCAGCCGCGGCTCGCGCAGAAGCTCGGAGCGGGTGAAGAACCGCTTGACCCGGGCTTTTTCGGGCTGAGGCAGCACCAGCAGGGGCGCCTCGACATGGCGGGTCCGCCCCTCTTCGTGAACCGCGGCGAGAAGCGACAACCGCCGGGGACGATCGCCGGCGGGGAGAGGCGGAAAGAGGGTGAAGAAGGCGCCGTCGGCCGCGCGCAGGCCTTCCTCCACCGCGAGGGTCTGTTCGCCCTCGGCCAGGCGCGCCCTGAAGCCGGCGGAGGAGCGGACCCACAGCAGATGCCCGGGAGGGAGCATCACCTCGCGGCGCAAGTCGCGCGGGTAGTGCCAGCTCACCCACCACCGATCGCCGGGCGCCGCAGAGAGCCCGGCCATGAAGACGGCCGGATCGGCCCGGAGCAGGGCGGCCGCCTGCTGCAGGTCGACATCGGAGATGTCCCGCGTGCCGCGCACGCAGCTCAGCACCTGCAGGGCCTTGGCCCTGAACCGTTGCTCGGCGATGCGCGCCGGCATCTCCGCCGAGCCCTCTTCCGCCCCATCGATCAGCGCGAGGTCGGCCGGGTCCGGGCTCAGGCAGAGCACCTGGCCGGCCTCGAGCGGGCAGGTGAAGAGCCCTCCGGCCGTCTCCACCGAAACCGGACGGCTGCTGAGAAGGTCGGTGTAGGTCTGCTGGCGGAGGCCGGCCGCTTCCGGCGACCATCCCGCACGGCTCGCCTGCGCCGGATCGAGGTTGGCGAGCACCAGGAGCCGCTTTCCCGTCGGTACGTGGTGGCGCAGAATGACGAGCTGATTGCCCTCCCCGCGCTCGATCAGTGCGACCCGCGTGCGGTCGTGAAAGGCCGGGTGGACTTTCAGCAGGCATGCGAGGCGGCTGATCTCGCTCACCTGGTTCTCGGGCGCGCCCCAGTTCAGTGTGACCGCTTCGTGGACGTTGATTTTTTCCGTGGCCAGCCACTCGACCCCGTTGGCGAAGCCGAAGGCGCCGGAAAACGAGGTGAGGGCGCACAGGGCCGTGCGCATGCGCGCCCAGGCGGGGGAGGTGGCCGCAAGGCGAAGGTTGTCATGGGTTTCGGCGAAGTGGACGGTGAGACCGTCGCTTGCTGAAATCGCGATCGCCTCCGGCAGGTAGTGCTCGATCTGGCTGCGGTCGTAGTTCTGAAACAGCTCCGAGTAGGCCCAATTGAGGTTGGCCGTGTTCATCAGCTCGCGGGTGACGGAGATCTTCCCGCCCAACCCCTCGAGCAGAAAGGTGGTGTCGGGGAACTGCGCGCGCACGCGGGCGACGATATATTTCCAGGCGGGATGCGGGATCATATAGCCCGCGTCGCAGCGAAAGCCGTCCACACCCCGGCGGCACCAGGTAAGAAACACCTCCGCCATGAAGCGCCACAGCTCCCGGTGCCGATAGTCGAGCTTGGTGAGATCCTCCCAGCGGACACCCCAGGCGCCCGGCACCTCGATCCGCCCCTCGGGAGTGCGCACGAGCCATTCGGGGTGGTTGGTGTGAAGGTTGGCGGCCCAACCGGTATGGTTGATGGCGATGTCCAAAAAGATCCGTGCGTTTCGCCGGTGCACGGCGTCCACCAGCTCGATGAACTGCTCGGTCGGTGTGGCCTTGGGGTCGAAGACGGCCAGGGCCGGGTCGACGCTGCGGAAGCTGAGCGCGGCGTAGGGGCTGCCGAAGCGCCCCATGCGGCCGTACGTGGTGGGCGTGGGATGAATCGGAAGCAGCATCAGGATCCGGCAGCCCAGCGTGCCGGTGATGAAGTCAAGCTCGGTGATGAGATCCCGGAAGGTCCCCGAGGGCGGGATCACCGTGTAGCGGCCCGCGTCCAACAGCCGGACGCACTCCTCCCCCGGGGGGCGCAGCGCCTGGGGCCGGGACTTGTTCGGACCGAACTGGCGCACGAAGGCATTGTAGA
>JALOOS010000217.1 GCA_025454275.1 Desulfobacterales bacterium
GTGGCCCCGGCCTTCTCGTACTGGGCGTCGGTGAACCCCGACCCTTCCCCGGCGCGGGTTTCGATCTCCACCGTGTGGCCGCGGGCCGCGAGCTGCTCCACTCCGGCCGGCGTCATGGCCACCCGGTTCTCCTTGGATTTGATCTCCTTGAGCACTCCGACAATCATGGTCCCCTCCCTCTTCGACGTTCTGGTCGCATCACCGGATTCATTTCATCGGGCCCGGCGCTGTCTGCTCCACGCCTTTTGCGCCGCCCCTGTCTGAAAAAATCACGTTCTGTCCGTCTCCCCCTTATTATTTGAATTCACCCCTCCCAAGGGGTGAATTCAAGAGCGCTCCTCGATCGGAATATAGGGCCGCTCCTGCGGCCCGGTGTAGAGCTGCCGCGGCCGGCACAGCCGCCATTCGGGGTCCTCCATGCTCTCCTTCCACTGGGCGATCCAGCCCGGCAGCCGGCCGATGGCGAACATCACCGTGAACATATTGGTGGGAATGCCGATGGCCCGCAGCACGATCCCGCTGTAGAAATCCACATTCGGGTAGAGGTGGTGATCGATGAAGTAATCGTCTTTTAAAGCGATCTCCTCCAGCTCCCGGGCGACATCCAGCAGCGGGTCGGAGATCGCGAGCTTTTCGAGGAGCACGTGGGCCATCCGCTTCATGATCCGCGCCCGGGGGTCGTAGGTCCGGTAGATGCGGTGCCCGAATCCGGGCAGCCGAAACGGGTCGGAGCGGTCGCGCGCCCGGGCCACCAGCTCGCGCAGGTTCCCGTGGCGGGCGATGGCGTCCAGGGTTTCGATCACGGCCTGGTTGGCCCCGCCGTGCAGCGGGCCCCAGAGGGCGGCGATCCCGGCGGAGATGGCGGCATAGAGGTTCACCCGGGCGCTGCCCACGACGCGCACGGCCGCCGTCGAGCAGTTCTGCTCGTGGTCCGCGTGCAGAATCAGAAAGACGTTCAAGGCCTTGACCACGTCCGCGTCGATCTCGTAGGGGCGCACCGGGGAGTCGAACATCATGTTGAGGAAGTTGGCGCAGTAGGTCAGGTCCGGGCGGGGATAGACCACGGTGTGGCCGCGCGAGATTTTGTAGGACATGGCCGCCATGGTGCGGACCTTGGAGAGCAGGCGTGTCACCGTGATGTCGATCTCCTCCTCCAGGCGCTGGAGCTCGGGATAGAAGCTGCGCAACGCATTCACCATGGCGGAAAGGATCCCCATGGGGTGGGAGGAGCGGGGGAAGCTCTGGTAGAAAATCTTCATGTCCTCGTGGACGAGGGAGTGGTCATTTAAAAGAACCGAGAAACGCGTGAGCGCCTTCTGGGTCGGCAGCTCACCGTTGATCAGCAGGTAGGCCGTCTCCTTGAACGTGGAGCGCTCGGCCAGCTGCTCCACGGGGATGCCGCGGTAGCGCAGGATCCCCTTCTCGCCGTCGAGAAAGGTGATGGCGCTCTTGCAGCTGCCGGTATTGGCGAAGATCGCCAGCTCCCCCTGCGAGCCGATGACAAGAGGCAGGCGGTAGCTTTTGCCCGCATGCGTCAGCGTGACGTGGTCCGTCATGGGTGCACCTGGTTGCCGGTGGATTCCGGGATCCGGTTCGGTCCCTATACACCATCGACCGGGGAGGGTCAATTTACTCGCCCGTGGGTTTGTGGTACATCACGGCACACATGGAGGGAGGCCGTATGGGCTTCAAGGAAAACCTGCTCCAGAAAATCCGGATCGACCGGCTCTCCGAACGCGTCCTCGCCAGCCTCGGCCCGCCGGGCAGCGAGGTCAAACTCGACAAGCCGGCGCTGCGCGAGCTGCTCGGTCTAAGTCCTTATGTACACCGGCGGGAGCGCGACCTCGATCTCTACGTGCATGCAAGCGGCGAGGGCCCGCCCGCGATCCTTGTGCTCGATAACGAGCTGCCCATCTACCGTACGACGGTCGCGGATGTCGCGATGCGCAAGAGCCCCGAGGTCGGCGAAATGGTCCGGATCGGAAACATCATCAAGATCCTCAGGGACTCCGACGTCAAGACAAGCCGCAAGGCGGACTCCCTGCTCGAGGTTCAGGCCGCGTGCATCGCCCGGCTCGACCTCTCCTTCAGCGCCGAGGATATCAACGGGATCCGCCGTGACGGGATCGCCTCGCTCGAAAGCCGCTATGCCGAGGGGGTCGAGGAGAGCCTCGCCCTGTTTGCCGAACTCCTGGGGTTCCGTGAACCCCCGCCGCCCTTCCGCGTGCCCCATTGCTTTGTGACCGGGGCGCTCTTCGCCCGCGACACCGGCGAGCCGGTGTTCGGCCCGGCCGTGGTGTTCAACCGGATGCACCATGCGCTCCGGTTCACGGAGGAGCGCTTCGGGGCGCAGGAGAAGGAAGCCCTGCCCCGCTTTCACCGGATCGCCTCCGGCCAGGAGCAAACGGCGGCGGAGGGCGCCGCCGTTTTCGCCCGCCTCCAGGAGCTGGTGTTGAGCTCGCGCGCCGGGGGCAACTGAGCGCCGCCGGCGGCCGCTGCAATCGTTCTTTACCGCCTCTCGTCGGACGGAGGCCCAATTGACGCCGGCATGGCACGCATCGGCCTGAAATCCCGTATCGTCCTCATCCTGGGCGGTTTTGCCCTTACCGTCTGCGGTCTCGGACTGATGCTGGTCGTCACCACGTTCAGCATCGACACGCTGGTGGGCTCCCTGCCGGGCCAGGCGGCGGGCGAGGTTGCATCGGCCCTCCACGGGCAGGCGCTGCGACTGCGCGTTACGGCCCTCGCCGCGATGGGAAGCACCCTCCTTTTAAGCGCGCTGCTCTACCTGGTGGTCGTCTACCAGATGGTCCTCCCCCTGCGCCGGCTCATGGCCGAGGCGGCCCGTTACGACGAGCAGGAGGGAGCCGGCGACGAGCTCAAGACATTGAGCCGCCGGGTCCGGGTCCTGCTGCACGACGTGGACCACACCAGCGTGGAGCTGGAGCGCAGCCGCGAGACGCTCGCCCATGCCGAGAAAATGGCCGTGATGGGCAAGCTCGCCGCGAACATGGCTCACAGCATCCGCAACCCCTTCACATCGGTCCAGATGCGGCTGTTTTCACTCAGCCGCTCGCTCGATCTCAGCCCGATGCAGAAAGAAGATCTGGAGGTGATCGCGGCCGAGATCCGCCGCATCGACACGATTCTGCAGAATTTTCTCGAGTTTTCCCGCCCGCCTCGGCTGCAGATGCAGCCGGTCAGCCCCTCCGCCGTCGTCGATTCCGCCCTCCGTCTCCTGGAGCACCGCCTGCGCGCCTACGGCGTGACCGCGCGGGTTGACCGCAGCGCCCCCCTGCCCGAGGTCATGGCCGATCCGGA
Source organism: Desulfobacterales bacterium (assembly GCA_025454275.1). Lineage (GTDB taxonomy): Bacteria > Desulfobacterota > Desulfobacteria > Desulfobacterales > SpSt-501 > SpSt-501. Next base: position 3,322 of record JALOOS010000217.1, read on the forward strand.
GCAGCTCAAGGAGGTGCTGGTCAACATCATGGTGAACGCCTGCGAGGCCATGCTGCGGGGCGGAGCGATCCTGATCGAGGAGCGCACGCTCCTCCACCCGCTCCTCAAGCAGGCGGTCATCCGGGTGCAGGACAACGGGCCCGGCATCCCGGCCGCACAGCTGGACAAGCTCTTTCAGCCCTTTTTCTCCACCAAGGAGGAGGGCACGGGGCTGGGATTGAGCATCGCCCACCGCATCATCGGCGACCACGGCGGGCGGCTCGATGTCGAATCCGCCGAGGGGCAGGGCGCCGCCTTCATCATCACCATTCCGCTCCGGGAGCAGGGCAATGAGCACGATCCTCATCGTTGACGACGACGACCAGCTGCGACGCAGCTTCCGCAAGCTGCTCACCGAGGAGGGGTACACGGTGGAAAGCGCCGCCTCCGGCGAGACGGCCGTTCAAAGGGTCCAGAAGCACGCGCCGGACCTTGTCATCCTCGATATGCGCCTGCCGGGTCAGAGCGGTCTCGAGACCTTCCGCGTGATCCACGACCTCGAACCCAAACTGCCGGTCATCATCATGACCGCCTTCGGCTCCACCGAAAACGCGATCGAAGCCACCAAGCTCGGCGCCTTCGACTACGTGCTCAAACCCTTCGAGATCCCCGCCATGTTGACCCTGATCGCCCAGGCGCTGGAGGCCGGCCGGTTCATGCGCTCCCCGGTCGACATGGACGGCAGCCTGGAGCCGGCCAGCCGCGAGGCGATCATCGGCCGCAGCCGCCCGATGCAGGAGGTCTACAAGGCCATCGGCCGGGTGTCGCCCACCGATGCCACCGTCCTCATCCGGGGGGCGTCGGGCACCGGCAAAGAGCTCGTGGCGCGGGCCATCTACACCCATAGCCTGAGGGCCGAGCGGCCGTTTCAGGTGATCAACTGCGTGGCCATTCCGGAGAACCTGCTGGAAAGCGAGCTTTTCGGCTACGAACGGGGCGCCTTCACCGGCGCGGCCCACCGCCGCCTTGGAAAAATCGAGCAGGCCAACGGCGGCACGGTCTTCCTGGACGAGATCGGCGACATGCCCTTCGGTATTCAGTCCAAGATCCTGCGCCTGCTCCAGGAGCGCAGCATCGAGCGCCTGGGGGGGCGGGACACCGTTCCCGTCGACGTGCGCATCATCGCCGCCACCAATCGCGACCTCGAAAACGCGCTGCAGCAGGGCCGGTTCCGCGAAGACCTGTATTACCGCCTGAAGGTGGTCACCATCAACCTGCCGCCCCTGCACGAACGCCGGGAGGATATCCCGCTGCTGGTGGAGTATTTCCTCGCGCGCTTTGCCGGCGAGCTCGACATGGACAACCCCGGGATCGTCCCGGAGGCGGTTGCGGAGCTCGCCCGTTACGACTGGCCGGGCAATGTGCGCGAACTGGCCAACACGATCCAGAAAGCGCTGATTTTCAACCGGGGGGCCCCGGTCCAGGCCGCGGAGGTGGCCCATGCCGCCGAGGCGGCGATGGGGCCCGCAGCGGCCTCCCCGGGGGCGGACCCGCCCATGCGCCAGTGGATCCGCCAGGCGCTCAGCGCCGGCCAGGCGCCGAACCGGTTCGATGCCGCCATGGACCAGTTTGCCAGCCTGCTGATCAGCGAGGCGCTCAACCTCACCCACGGCAACCGGTCCCGGGCGGCCAGGCTGCTCGGCCTCTCCCGGCCGACCCTGCATTCCAAGATCGACAAATACCGGCTCAAACTGAAAACGGTCGTGGAGGATGAGGGCGACTGACCCGATTGCCCAAAGGCCGGCGGATATGATACCTTAGCCCGCAGCCGAATCATCGCCGAGCCCCTCGCCCCCGCATCCACACCAACCAAAGGAGGTCACCATGCTGGTCAGGAACTGGATGAACCCGAACCCGGTCACGATCGACGAGGAAGACTCCATGCAGGAGGCCATCAAGCTGATGAAACAGCACGGCATCCGCATGCTGCCGGTGATGCGCCGCGGCC